>CAZQWV010000070.1:0-3816 GCA_964597185.1 uncultured Candidatus Saccharibacteria bacterium | reverse complement strand
AATGGTACTTATGGGTCAATATTTGAGGTTGTCATAGTAAATTCAGTATAGCAAAGGCAACGACCTGAAAAAAGCTCCGCTGTGGCTTATAATACAGCAGTTACGTCGGGAACTGGCTCAATGGCTAGAGTACTCGCTTTGGGAGCGAGGGGTTCCGGGTTCGAATCCCGGGTTCCCGACCAATTAACATTTACAGTTTTGCTGGCCACGTGCCAGCTTTTATTTTGCCACAAAGAAAAAAGGCACTGTTTGCTGCATGGCGCAAACTGTGTCTTTTTTTCGTTATTCCCTCTTGTTCCCCCTTGTTGTTTTTTTGCCTCTATTTGTCGCTTAATTCTAGCTTCGACAAATAGAGTAGTTTTTCCCTGCCCGTGTTTCTGGCACGCCCCCACCGCTTGAAATACCAGTCACCGGGACATTCGGTGGCTTTGGTGTCCCGGTGGGCTTTCAGCCGTTTTAGCGGAAACTTTTTGGCAGTGTCTGCCATGAGTTTCGCCACAGCTTCCAGCATCACATTTGGCGGGTTTTCCTTGCTGAAGTCGCCGTCCAAAACTATGGCAAGCGACCGCATATTTTCGTCCCAGTTGGCAGCGTGCCATCCGACTTGGTTAACTGGTAAAAGCTCTTCCACTGTGCCATCTTGTCGAACGATCCAGTGGTAAGCGTAGAATACTTCTACTAGTTTGCCTTTGTCATCGTAGCGAAAGTGTCCGCTCCAAGGCTTCAACCCTTTGACGTATGGGTCTAGGTCTCCCGACGCGTAACGCTTCTCGTAGATGTTTTTCAACTGAATCGCCGAGAGCTGTTGCCACGTTGCACCCGAGGGTAAACCGGTGTGGTGAATGAAAATGGTATCCGTCACAATACCTTTTTCAATTTTTTCCATTTCCCAGTTTACTTGGGACCAATTGGCGAGCCATTCGGGCTGTTTTGGCACGACCGGACTTACCGGTGTTTTCTGTGGTTGCTCACTTTTTTGTTGAGCATTTGCCTTTCCACAAAAAACAGCGAAAATTACTGCGATTATTATGACTGCCAAGAATATGGCTCTTGGTGCCATTTTTTTACTCCTCACTTTTGTGTTCCTCCATCCCTTTAAATTTAGTTCAGCTATTTGGCATGAACCAAGTGATTTCCCCGTATAGCTACTTACCAAAACAAAATCAAACAGTGATACAGCGATCACCACCCTCTTTACTAAGTAGTTTTTTAATTGGTATAATATGCTCTAGATTATGCGGGCATCGTATAATGGTTATTATCTCAGTTTTCCAAACTGATGATAGGGGTTCAATTCCCCTTGCCCGCTCCAAAAAAAATGCGCCACCGTCAGGTGGTGTATTTGTTTGGGCGGATAGAAAAACACCCCATATGGGGTGTTTTATTTTTTAGAAGTTCTTAGTAGTTATGAACGGAGTTTTACAGCATCTTTGAAAGCTTCACCAGCACGGAACTTGGGAGTGTTTAGCTCAGGGATTTGAATTTTCTGGCTTGGATTTCTAGGATTAACACCAATGCGAGGAGCTCTGTGGGAAACACTAAACTGACCGAAACCACTAATGTTCACCTTATCTCCATTTTTTAGGGTTTCATAAATGAGGTTAATGAAAGTGTTTAGCATTCGCTCGGCATCTGTATATGGAGCAGACAACCTAGCAGCCAATTGTTCAATCAAATCGGACTTGTTCATAAATTTAGGTTAAAGGAAAATTAATTGTTATTTGGTAGTAACTAGTATAGCACAAACTCCTGTTAACTGAAACCGAAATCAGAAATTAATCGAAAAAAGTCCGGCCAATACTATGCACTAGTTTGCCTATTAATATCTCAACCCAATTCCACCAAGTTCGTTTCTTTTTTTTGTCATGTCCATGATCACTCATAACTACATTATACCTCTTTTTTCTAGCTTATGAAATTTCAGGCTCTTTTGTGAAATACCACACAGCACCAGCAGCCACACTCAACACTGCAGCTAAGACACCAAACACCCATGCTGGTTTTTGGTTTGGTTTTTTGCTGGCCCCAGCTCCACTTGAACCTTCTTCTTCAGAATTGCTATTAGCGCCAGCAGGATTGTTAGATAAATTAGTTATGCCAGAGCTTTTTACAGATGGTTTGGTAGTAGTTTTGGCAGCAGCAGTTTTGGTGCTGGTCTTAGCAGTTACTGCTTTTTTAGCAGTAGCAGCGGGAGGCGTGAATACATTCTCTTCTCCAGGGGTGTGTTGGGTAGACCAAGCCCAGTTACCGTCTGGCGCTTTCATGTATGACATGTCTGCTTTGGCTTTAATGTAGGTTAGTGCTGCCAACTCTGCATTGTTGGCATCTGAAAGAACTACCTTCTTACCTGTTAAGGTAAGCTCGGCAGGCAACTCATCTGCAGTTACTACTAAATATTCTCCAGGGGGTAGCTCTGTTTCTGGTAACCATACATATTTAGTTCCTATATTCAACTTAATATTGCCTGTATAAACTGAGTCGGTACCATAATTTTTTAATTCAATAAAACTTTCAGATTCTGCATCTTTGTATGCTGGCACCAGCTCATTGAACCCTAAATTTTGTGTTGGTAACTTTACATTCCCCTGCACAGGAGACCACTGCGCCCATTGCCATAAAAAACTACCAAACTTAGCCCACGACCATCGCGACACTAAGGACTTAATATTCACCGAATCTTGAAGCTTGCCATCTGGACTGTATAACATAACCCAGTACTTTCCTCCAACTTCAAACTCAGTACTAGAAACAGAATTAAATTTTATAACCGCCACCTCACCTGCCTCTACCTCTATGGGGTCATTTGAAGATATAATGGTTTCAGCAGAATCGCTAGGTTTTTTTAAACTTGTAGTACCAACTTCTATTTTCCAGCCTTCTAAAGAAATTTTAGATTTGCTAATGTTTAACAGTTCTACTTCTGGCTGCATGGCCTGGCTCCAACCATAACCTGAAAAAAATTCAGATATTTTGATGCCTCCATATGTTTTCTCACTGCTTTCATCTTCTTCATTACCACTATTGTCTTCATCATCATTATCTTCTAACTTGTTTTCTTTCTCCATGCTTGAACTTTGCCATAACCAATTCCCAGAAACATTTTGATAAGATGTGTTTTCTCCTGCACTGCCCTCGTAACTAATAGAAAACATGACTTTTCTGTCTGGCGAAAACAATTGCACTGTATCTGTGCCGCTATTGAGCAAGGTAAACTTGCCAGCAGGTATGGTTATGGCTTTGTATTCGTAAGGTAAAATACTACCACTTAATTGGTAGGCATTTGTTGCTGGTTCAAGACTAGCTCCATCACCTACATACCATCCGGCCAAGCTAACTTCTTTGTTGGTAGGGTTATGTAATTCTATTTGTTCTTGCCCTGTATCTGTGCCCGCAGGGTTCGGTAATATCTCGGTTATCTCTAACTCTTCATATACAATTGGCACTTCCAATGGTGGCGGGGGTTCTTGTTCTGGTATAACCTCTAGTTCATTTTCATCATTTTGTTGTTCATCATCATTGTTAAGTTCAAAGTCTTCGGGCAAAGTTTGTATTGAACTATTTCTAGCTGTGGCAGGAACAACAGAAAAAGTTGAGCTTGCAGAAAATAAATTGTCGCGACTTAGCATAAAACCTGCACCAACATTTGACCCTAAAACAGCATACCCGTTAGAACTTTGACCCCAAGCAACACTGTCTACTAATTCTTCTATACCAGTTTCGCTGTACTTTATAGCTACACCATTATCATCTGCAACAGAGCCAGAAGAAACAATGTCTGGCATTACAGACATGCCGCCTAAGCTACTATTTGCCCAT
>CAZQWV010000069.1:0-3821 GCA_964597185.1 uncultured Candidatus Saccharibacteria bacterium | reverse complement strand
AGAACTAAGTGCTAGCAGATTCACCGACAACACTGGGCAAAACTTTATGAATATGAGCATTACTTTAGAGCAGCCAGAAGGAGAAAGCAAAGAAGATTTATTGTTTAGAGATGAATGGAAGTCTGGTTTGGTTGAAGCTGTAGTGCAAAAAACCACACAGCATGGAAAACCTAACCCAGCTAATTTACGAATTATTATTGATCCTGGTATGGACATAACCGCAGCAGCAGACAGATTGAAGCTTTTGCTGGAGCAAACCCCACCTGAACGCTACAAAGCTTTACTTTATGCAGATATGCGTTTGCCAAACCGAGCATATTTGTGTTTAATTAATACACCGTGTGCAACTACTAACCCTTAATATATTTTATGAAACAAACTTTTGTACTTTCTGTGGGTGGCTCTGTTCTAGTTCCAGATACAATTAATACCAACTTTCTTAAAAAGTTTATTGCCTTAATCAAAAAACATGTAGCCAAAGGTAATAAATTTATTTTAGTTGTTGGCGGTGGTGCCCCAGCGCGCAGCTACCAGCAAGCATTGCGCCAGCTTGCAGTTACAGATAATAGCGAATTGGATTGGATGGGAATTGCAGCAACTCACTTAAACGCCAATTTAATTCGACATGCTTTTGGCAAACTGGCAGAGAATAGAATTGTGACCGATGCTGCCAAACCAGGAAAATTAAATAAATCTGTACTAGTTGCAGGAGGGTGGAAGCCAGGCCGCAGCACAGATTACGAAGCAGTCATGTTAGCCAACCATTTTAAAGCTAGCACCATAATTAATATGAGCAATATTGATTATGTCTACGACAAAGATCCACGTAAACATAAGAATGCTAAAAAAATTGAGCTTATAGATTGGAATTCTTTCCAAAAAATTGTTGGTACCAAATGGGATCCAGGTGCAAATGTACCATTTGACCCAACAGCCACCAAATTTGCAAAACAACACTCCCAAAGAGTTGTCATACTTAATGGCAATAATATTTCTAATTTAAACCAGGTGTTGTCTGGTAAAGGAAAGTTCCAAGGAACTGTTGTAGTTTAGTTAACTTTGTATTGAGCTACGTAAATAGTTGTGCCAACATATGGCATAATGTCTTCGTATTCACGTTCTTGAATTTGTACCCAGTTTTCTGGAGTTACAGGTTTACTGCTACTGTAAGCTTTAGTCCAAACTAGCCACACTGTATCTTCTGGTCCTGCAGCAGTTTTTAGATCCGGTGCTAAGTCTGCTTCTGAGAGTAATGCAGTTCCATCGTAGTGAGGCATTTGTTCAACCTTGTCCCGGCCGTAGGTATATAGTCTAGGGTGGTTTTTTGTTTTGGCGTAATATTTGAGATTAAAAAATTCAAACGGAGTTCCAACTATTATTTTGTCAGTTGTTGAATTGGCGTATTGGTTAAGATAGGTAACTGCCCCAGCCATACCAGGTTTGGTTGCTGCTCCTTGGTCATGCCAAAAAGTTGCAAAAGCAACCAAATTTAATATTACTACTAGTGCGGCTGCTACCCACGCTTGTTTTTCGTGTTGCCAGGAAGCAAGCCACAAAGCTATAGCAATAAGGAAAAATGGGCCAACCAGCACAAAGTAACGTATCAAATACACCGAACTAGTGTTGCCTTGCAGTTTATTGATTACCAAGAACAACAAAGCACCAGCAAATGGCGCTAAAATATTTAATGCTATTAACCATTTTTCTTTTTGCTGTGTCCATTTTAGAAAGCCGTAGAACATGACCAGACTAAGCAGGGTTACTGTTACCAGCATCCAGTAGCTAGGTACTGGGCCGCTGTGCCAGGCAAACCAAAGATCCCACAAAGTATATGGAATACTCCAAATAGTCATGGCCCAAATCCAAAACCCTTGTTGAACCTGACTTAATTGAGCAATAAAAGTTTTTAGCCAAGGTAAATACAAAATTCCAACAGCCACCGATGATGCAAATAAAGGAATATATTCTTTCCACTGCCATTTATAGGTTTTGTAAATATGGTATACACCATACATACCTAACGCAATTAAATTAAAAGCTAAATAGTAGTGGGTGTAAATTAAGCTCGCGCCAAATAAAGTGAAAAGCGCATAGTATTTCCAATTTTTGTTGGTGTTAGTGTGTTTGTATAAAGCCTGTAACAGGCTGGCTGCAGCAAGTAGAAGCAATAAAACACCTAAGGTATACATTCTGGCTTCCAGGCTACCTCTATGGATTTGGAAAAAGTTTACTGCTGTAAAAGCTGTTGCCATGATGGCAGCGGTTTTGTTGGCAAAATATTTATTGACCAACCAGTAAACCATAGTAATTGCTAGAATACCGCAAATTACAGAAAATCCTCTCAGCCAAAATACTGAATCTCCAAATACAGTGACCCAAACCCTCAACAAAATGTAATATAGAGGTGGGTGCACATCGGTGGCTAAACGTTGCAACATTTCTGCCCATGAATACCGTAACATTAAAGCTGAAAATGCTTCGTCGTGCCACAATGACATTTTGGTTAGGCTGTATAACCTAAGAAACAGACCTGCTGCAACTAAACCAATGAGAGCATAGTATTTTTTCATATATGCGAAATTAGTTAGGGATTAAATAAACTGCTAGGTCTACTTGGCCAAACTTATTCCGCAGTTCGTGGATGAGTTGGCTTTGTGGGTATTTGTCTTTAAATAGGCGAATATGGTAAATAGTAGAGCTAGTAAACAAAACTTCATCACCAGGTTTCAAATTGTCTAGTTCCGAAATTTGATCGGGGTTAATTCTGGTATACGGTTGGTTTGCTGGGTTGGTAGGGTTTGAGCCATCAACAGTAGTGAAATATTTTGTGGTTATGTCGTAAAATTCATCCAATACCAAGTAGGTGTTGGTTTTATTATGCCTGTTTTGGTGTTGTTCTGGAATTTTTTGCGCAGGGTAAGCTTGTTCTCCTGGATCAAAACCGTTTAGGTAGTTGCTGACCACTGTAAGATCTCCACGGAAACTAAAATACTGTTCAGCGCTAGTGGAGCTGAGGCCAAAGTAGTTGTAATAACTTTGTAAGGTAAGGGCGATTACAAATCCAACTACAGCTACTTTCCACCCTAAATTTAAAATTGTTTGTTTGGTTTTAGAGATCCAATTCCAATACAAAGACCTAAATTTCAAACCCCAGTTAATAACTAAAACCATTCCCCAAGCAGTAAGAATAAACACTACTGGTATAGCCCCAATGTTGCGAAGTCCATGAGGTATACCCTCAGCTGTTGTTACAGTAGGCAGTAGCATTCCCCAAAACCACCCGGCCATTAGAAAATGTTTCCAGTCATTGCTGTGCTTTAGCGGGTAGAGCATGTAACGAATTGCTAACAGAGTAGTTAGAACCAACGCCAGTGCAAAAAATGGAGATACTACCAAAGGTAAGAATGGGAGACCAGAAACATTGTGTCTCCAATTTAAATCACCCTCTATAAAATAGCCTAATAAACTTTGTTTAGTGGTTTCTCCTAAAGTTGCTAAAATATTTCCTTGGTTTAAGTCCGGATTAAAAATACTAACATGAGAACTCCTGCCTACAAATGAACCAGGATTGTTTTGAAAATATTTAGCCAAAGGGAAAATGAATATGACAAAACTAATTAAAAATGCAACCCCTGGAACTAATAAGTTTTTTGTCCATAACAATCTTGGATGACGCAGTAAATCTGCTAACCATGGCCAGAGTAAAGCCACGCCAATTATAGGTACCATGATGCGGTAAGCGATGTAGGTATAGAACCCTAAAGCAAAAACAGCACCTGTGACAACAGACCATAAGATTCTTTTTATTTTGGTAGGGGACG
>CAZQWV010000068.1:0-3903 GCA_964597185.1 uncultured Candidatus Saccharibacteria bacterium | reverse complement strand
AATTTTGAGTTTCTGGATCAAAAAAGTATTCAATTTCTGCTTGTTCAAATTCCAATGTGCGAAATACAAAGTTACCTTTAGTAATCTCATTTCTAAAACTTTTTCCAGTTTGACCAACACCAAAAGGCAAACGCACCCGAGTAGAATCTATAATATTTTTAAATGCCACAAAAATACCTTGAGCAGTTTCACCTCTTAAATAAACTTTAGACTCTGCTTCAGGGACAATACCAATACGAGTTTCAAACAGCTGATTAAATTGGCGAACCGATGTCCAGTCAAACTTTTTGCAATTTGGACAAGGTACATTATTTTCTTCAATAATGGCATCTAACTCTTCATCACTTTTGCCTTCTACAGGCATGCTAGTGCCTTTGCTATTGAAAAAATCTTCAATTAAATGGTCTGCTCTGGTTCTGTGCTGACAGTTTTTGCAGTCAATCATAGCGTCGGCAAAGCTAGCAACATGGCCAGATGCTTGCCATACCTTTGGATGCAAAATGATAGAAGAATCCAAGCCAACCATGTCATGGCGACTTCTTACAAAATATTGCCACCACAAATCTACAATATTTTTCTTTAATTCAACCCCGGCTGGGCCATATTCATAAGAATTTGCTAAACCACCATAAATTTCGCTGCTTGGGAAAACAAACCCGCGTCGCTTACATAAACTAACTATTTTATCCATTAAATCAATATTGTCCATATAGAATATTATAGCAATGCACAAGGGTTACTAGCAAATACCCTGTTTTATAGTATCTTGCCAAGTTTTGCTCTTAGTTCAGCTAATTCACTTTGCAGGCTTTGAATAGGTTTGGCCACAGTTTCATCTATAATACGAGCTAAAGCCTCGGTTTGATCCATAGTAAATTGCCTAAACTCATCTTTTTGAGCTGAAAACTGAATATTTAAATGCTCTTTTAAATTTTTCTCTATACCAGACTCGTCACTAGACTTGCTCTCTATTATGGTTTTTTGCATAACAAAAATAATTAATAATTACTATTACATCATAACTAAAAGCAGTTCAAATTTTCTTAAAGTTTTTATAAAGAATTAAGAAAAAAACAGCTTATTCAGCTGTTGTCTCATTTCTCTCCGTATTATCTCGAAAATTTTCTAGCATGTCGTCAAAATATTCGTAACTAATGGCAGTTCGAACTTTCTCCATTAAATTCAAATAAAATCTTAAATTGTGCATGGTCGCAAGACGAGTCCCAAGCAATTCGCCACTAGCCAATAAATGGCGTAAATAAGCTTTGGTATGATTCAAACATAAATAACAATTACATGTTGGGTCAGGCGAAGTAAAATCTTCCTTATACTTTGCTAGCCGAACATCAATAGTTCCATATCCTTCCTTACCAGTGTCCGACATTTTATTGATATATAACCTTCCATGACGAGCTTCTCTGGTAGGAATAACACAGTCAAAAGTATCACAACCTCTACCAACTGCTTGTACAACATCGTGTGGAGTTCCAACACCGAGCAAATGCTTTGGTGCATTCTCTGGCAAATACGGAATAGCAAAATTCACAGCTTTCATCATTTCTTCATGAGGTTCGCCTACAGCTACTCCACCAATAGCGAAACCTTCAAACCCTAACTTAGTCATAGTTTGAGCAGATTTTTTGCGTAAGTCTTCAAAACTGGCTCCTTGAACAATACCCCAAAGTTTTTGCCCAGGGTTTGTTGGATCACCAGAAGCCATAAGCCTAGCATGCTCCCTTACAGCTCTTTCAGCCCATCGTTCAGTTAGTTCAATAGAAGCTTTACTGCGTGCATGTTCAAATGGGTACCCTGGAAAGTCATCTAATATTAAAGCTATATCACTACCTAAGTTAGCTTGAATGTCTATAGATTTTTCTGGTGATAAAATTTCTTGTTTGCCATCTAAATCAAATTGGAACAGTACTCCTGCTTCCATAACTTTGCGCATTTTAGCTAAGGAGTAAACTTGGAAGCCACCTGAGTCTGTAAAAATAGGTCCTTTCCAATTCATAAACTTATGAAGCCCACCAGCTTTGTAAATAAGCCCATCGCCTGGGCGTTGCCACAAATGATATGTATTGGCTAACACCATATCTGCTCCCCAAAACTTTAACTCTTCGCTAGTTACAGTTTTAACTGTGCCTTGAGTGCCGATTGGTAAAAACTGAGGAGTTTTCACTTTACCGTGAGCAGTATGAATAATCCCAGTTCTGGCCTGGGACTTTTCATCTTTTTTCAAAATTTCAAAATAATCTGACATAGAAGTATATTATAGCGAAGTTAGTGGGACAAAACAAAAAGGATATGAAAACAGAAAGCTCAGTGCATTATGAAGCTTTCTGTTTCCGGTTTTTTTGTTGCCAGTTAAAGGCTAGAGTGTGCGTGAAATGGGGGTTTGAATCCCGAGTGTGTTCGGGCAGTTTACTTCAATCCCTTTGGGTGGCTGGTTGCGAAACACGAACCAAAGCTCAGTTAAGTCCAAGAAGGACATATCCTGTTCTTCAGCATTGTATTCAATGCTCTTGTCAATAATTATTGACTTGGTGCGACGCTTTGGTGCATCTTTAACCATACGCATATGGGTAATTGGGAAGAACCCATGGTCTTCGGTTTCTAAGTGGTTGTAGGAGTCACTCAATTTAACTTTTGGCATCAATTTTGCCCTCCGAAAAAAAATTTAGCTTCATGTAGAAGCAGGGTCCTTAAATACCAAGGATCTTAATTTAAAAATAAAACACATTTCAGACTCAGTCAAACTAAAACCTGCTATACAAGCAGGTTTTAGTCACTGAAAATATTATTTACAAGATTAAAATTTTATCTAGAAGGTCTTCTGTCACCACCAGAGCGGCGGTCGAAACTAGAACGCCTGTCACCACCACGATCTGGTCTGCGGTCTCCTCCATGGCCACCGCGCATCCCGCCTGGTCTGCCACCACCAAACCCTCCACCCGCACTAGCTTTAGCTAGCTGTTCTGGGGTAGGTTCTGGAGCATATGGTTTGTGAGTTAAGTTGATTCTACCTTGGTCATCTATCTCGCTAACTTGAACTTTCAAGCTATCGCCTACTTTAACCACATCTTCTACTTTATCCACACGGTAATTAGCTAATTGAGAAATATGAACTAGCCCTTCTTTGCCAGGCAAAACTTCTACAAAAGCTCCAAAGTCCATAAGTCTGGTAACTTTACCATCGTAAACTTCTCCAGCTTGCACTTCTCTAACAATGTTCTTAATCCATTCCACAGCTTTAGTACTGCTTTCAGCATCGGTAGAAGTAACCATAACCAACCCACTATCTTCAATATCAATTTTAACTCCTGGGCATTGGGCAATAATTTCGTTAATAACTTTACCACCGCTACCAATAACTTCGCGAATTTTGTCTGGTTCAATCATGAAGGAAGTAATGCGTGGAGCATATGGAGACAAATCTGGGCGTGGAGCTGGCAAAGCTTCTTTCATCTTTCCGATGATATGCATACGAGCAGGTTTAGCTTGTTCTAAAGCTTGAGCCAAAATATCTTTAGTTAACCCTTTAACTTTAATATCTAACTGCAAAGCGGTAACTCCAGTTTCGTTTCCAGTAACTTTAAAGTCCATGTGGCCATTAAAATCTTCAATCCCGGCAATGTCGGTAAGAACTTTGAAATGATTTGGATTGCTTTCATCCATAACCAAACCCATAGCTACACCACCAACAATTTCAGTAATTGGCACACCCGCATCCATTAAGGACAAAGTCGACCCACAAGTAGAAGCCATAGAAGTTGAACCGTTGCTAGACATGGTTTCAGAAACTAAACGCATAGTGTATGGGAAATTTTCTTGTTCTGGCAAAACCACTTCAACTGCACGTTCAGCTAAAGCACCATGACCAATTTCTCTACGACCAGGACCGCG
>CAZQWV010000067.1:0-3941 GCA_964597185.1 uncultured Candidatus Saccharibacteria bacterium | reverse complement strand
TTAGCGAGGGCTACCAGCACAGAAATAATTTTTTATTCCAACATAGACAGCGATGCATTAATTGAACGAGTTAGGTACTATTTAAGTAACGGTAAAATATATAAAGGAATAATTGAGCCAACCGGCGCACCTCTAACATATAATTCAGGTTCAGAAACTGTGACCACAGTGCAGAGCAATGTGGTAAACACATCAGCCCCACTGTTTACTTACTATAACGATACATACAATGGCAGTGGTACAGCTTTAACCTCACCAGTAAATGTAACTCACGTTAGGTATGTACAAATCAATATGCAAATTGCTAACCGTGCTGGTGTTTCAACCACAAATTATTTCACAGTTTCTGCAGGCGGTACTATGAGAAATTTGAAAACTAACTTAGGAGATTAGCCATGCAATACCAAAACTCAAATAAAAAAATTCATTTTCAGCAAGGGAGCATTCTCATTTTTCAAATTGTAGTCATTGGTATTTTTTCTATGGTCATGCTGGCTGTACTGCAAAATGCAGTCGCTCAATTAAAAGTTACCCGTTCTACCATAGCTAAGGAGCAAGCATTCCATATTGCTGAAGCTGGGATAAATTATTATGAATGGCGCCTTGCTCACTATCCTACAGATTTTCAAGATGGAACTGGAGCTGCACCAACTAGCCATAGTCCATTTCCGAACAATTGCTATGAACATATAGTATTGGACAAAGATACTAACGATGAGTTAGGGAGATATTGTTTAGAAATAACTGCACCGCCAACAGGTTCAACTATTGTAACTATAAAATCTACTGGGTATGCTACTGCCAACCCAAATATACAAAGAAGTATAACTGCCAGGTTTGGTATTCCATCTTTGGCGCAGTACGGGTTTCTAACCCATAGTGATGCCTGGATTGGTTCATCTGAATCTGTTATTGGGCAAATGCATGCCAACGGTGGTATACGTTTTGATGGTACAGGAAATGCTCCAATAACTTCTGCAAAAACTACATATAGTTGTGGTGCAACTTTTGGTTGTAGTCCAACTCAAACCAAAGCTGGTATTTGGGGGAGTGCACCAACAGCAACTCAAAACTTTTGGTCTTATCCAGTTCCTAACGTAGATTTTTCTAGCATCACAGCAAATTTCTCTACCATAAAAAGTTCTGCTCAGTCATCTGGCATATACCTACCGCCATCTAACACTCAAGGCTATTCTTTGGTGTTCAATTCCAATGGCACAGTTACAGTTTACAAAGTAACTTCTTTGCGGTCACATGCCCGGCCTGGCTATGATGTAAATGGAACTGCTCATAACGAATATACTACCTATCAAAATCGTTCGTTGCAGTTCACACAAGCTATACCTGCCAATGGTCTAATTTATGTTGAAGATAAAACCTGGGTAGAAGGAACAGTAAATGGCAGGGCTTTAGTTGCTGCTGCTAGGTTGCCGTACAATGCCAATACTGCTCCTACTATATATATTGCGAACAATATTGTATATTCAGCCAAAGATGGTAACCATTCCTTAGGGTTAATTGCTCAAAAAGATATAGTTATTTCCTATTATGCACCGAATAATTTAGAAGTTAATGCAGCAATGTTTGCACAAAATGGCAGCGCTCAGTTTTTCTATTATTCGGGTAATGTAAAAAACACTATAACTGTTTATGGCACAATTGGGAGTTACGGAGTGTGGACATGGAGCTGGGTCAATGGAAGCGGAACTATTGTTTCTGGTTACCAGAATACAGTTACCAACTACGACGCCTATTTGTTATATTCACCACCGCCTAGCTTCCCATTGAGTAGCAGTGGTTACCAACAAATTAGTTGGACTAGCGATTAAATTAAATATTAAAATTGTCGATTGATTATGAAAGCCACAGTATCAAAAATTGTATTTCTACTTTTTGTTCTAACCATGGTAAGTACCACAGCCATAGCATTGGCTCCTGAAGGTGTGCCAGAATTGGAGCCACTGCAACCAGCTCCTGCATACATTAAGCCAAATATAGAACAGAATATTACCCGCGAAGCTCAAAATCCAATCAAAACAGGTGAGGATGAAGCTGTTCAGCCAGACCCAAAAAGCAGCGATGCATCTGGTGATATAATGCCAGAGCTTCCACAAGAAAATTTGGAACAAGCCTCAGACCCTTCTGGTAGTTCAATACTATATCTAGTAGCCTTTGGTATGTTTGTAACACTAGCCCTAGTGGTATTGGCTGTAAAGCATCATGCTCACAACCAGCATAAATAATTGCCAATTTTTAATGATTCGAAATCAATCATCATTTTTATATTCTGCCATTGCCACGCAAGCTGTTAGTTTAGCTAAAGCTGGGCTTGAGTCTGTGCGTCCAGAATTAGTTTTACAGAAAAAATTAGATTATAACTCTAGACTAAAACAGCTAAAATTTGCAGGAAAGACATATGACTTAGACGAGTACGATAGAATTTTCTTGATTGGCATAGGTTGTGGCACAGCACTAGCAGTAGATGCCGTGCAGCAATCTTTGGTAGGCTTAGCTGTCACAGCTGTGAGTCTTGACCCAAATTTTGAGCCAGGCAGTGCCAAACAACATATGAGTGTTACATCGCACCCAACAGCTAGCAATGCTCAAGCTACACAGCATCTATTAAACTATGGGCCATTTTCAGAATTCGATTTGGTTATTGCCATAACAGATGGCTCTGCCAATTCTATTGTTAATGCTGGCTCAACCTTAGCTCCAGACCAGCAGTTAGGAATATTGAATAGTTTGGTAGAGCAGAGAGCCACTAGAGAAGAGGTATTAGCAGTACTGGTTCATTTAGCAGAAGGTAGAGGTGGCGGTCTGACAGAGCTACTAGCGCCTTCAACAATTTTAAATTTTGTAATTTCCGATGAGTTAGACAATTCCGGCAGTGCTGCTGTGCATAGTCCATTTTTGTCTCATTCTAGTAA
The DNA here is from genome assembly GCA_964597185.1 of uncultured Candidatus Saccharibacteria bacterium. Taxonomy (GTDB): domain Bacteria; phylum Patescibacteriota; class Doudnabacteria; order UBA920; family UBA920; genus CAYQEU01. The sequence continues at coordinate 1,011 of CAZQWV010000067.1, read as the reverse complement.
TGCCTATTTAGCAAAGAAAGTAGTAGACAAATATAATGTATTGCAGTTATGCAATTTAGATTCGTTGATGTATGTTGCAAGTCGCGAAGATCTAGGAGTCAAAATACAAAATAGAATATCTTGGGAAATTTTAGCTTCACCGTTAGATTTAGCAGAAAGTATTAAGCAACAAGCTGCCGAATATGGTCTGCTGCCTCAAATATATTTTTCTAGTAATCTAACGGAACTAAGTTTTAGAACTAGTCCTGAGTGGCAATTGGCCAATGAGCAGTCGCACTGTTTGTTAACTTTATTTCCTTCTGGCCCGCAAACCCTGACAACTCTGTTAGACTACGCTGCGAGTACTGGGGTAGAGCTGTCTTTACGCACAGGTATTGCTAACGATGTATGTGGGTATTTGTATGATTCAGCTCATGCTAACTTAGCACAGAATGCAGTTTCTGTTGTGGCAGAAAATTTGAGCTTCAATGTTGGCACAATGAACTTAAAAATAGATTAAAACAAGTTTTGTTTTATATCTTCTTCTACTAACAACTTAGGTAACCCATACATAAGGCGGGTTATGGTACGAATTCGGTCTGCAATATGAGTGTTGCTGACACCAGATGGTGGCAAGCTTTGGCCAGAAAATGCTGGTGTCATTTTGCCGTTAAGCATGAGACGCAAATAAAAATTATATTTTTGTAAGTTGAAAAAATCTTCCTTAGTAAAAGGACTAAATTCTTTAGCAAGTAATTCTGCATCTTCTGCGCTAACTTCGAAAGATAACAAAGTACCGGCATTGCCTAACACTGCATTGGCAATATTTTCTGGTAGTTGAGCAAAGTACTGGTTGGTCAAATGAATACCTAAACCATATTTTCTAGCTTCAGACAACATGGCGCTAAATGAGTCGGTCACTACATTTTGAAATTCATCTACGTACAAGAAAAATGGGTGTCTTTGGTCTACTGGCACATAAGCTCTTTTTAGTACAGCTGCTTCTAATTTGGCTACTAATATGAGGCCAAG
>CAZQWV010000066.1:0-4000 GCA_964597185.1 uncultured Candidatus Saccharibacteria bacterium | reverse complement strand
TATAAATAACCAGCCCAGCTCTACTAAACCATAAAACGGTACATAAATGCTGTCATAGCCAAGCTTAGAATAGAACCACATAGCTCCAATGAAAGCCACAGCAGCATATATTAACACTTTAAATCTAAACCTAAATCCTCTACCTTTATGACCCAGCCTTTGAATGTCCAAGAAGTCATCTGCCATACCCACAGCAGCTGCCCCAACCATTGCGCCTAATGGTAATAAGGTTTCTTTTCTGGTGAGAAAATTTAAGATATGGAAAGATTCAAGCCCTAAAACTCTGTCTAAAAACCAAAAGCTCACAGCCATTACTAGAACTGTACCCCAAACCAAAACACCTCCCATAGTAGGAGTGCCTTGCTTGCTTGCGTGCAGTTCGCTAAAAATAGGAGTTGATCCATCGTTTCTAATATTTTTGTGGAGCTTGAACTTATACAGCAAATTGCTGACAAGAGGAGTTCCGAGCAAAGCCAAAAGGAAACCTATTGAGGTTAAACTAAAAATTTTAGTTAGGATTTCGGTATCCATACTATTTAATTATACCACAAAATGCTACCAAATGTAGTTTTTTTGTATTGTTGTAACCAAATTTGTAGTATCAGCTTCCCTATTGTTGCTGCCTAAGACAATTATGACAAAATTATCACCATCTTTATTGTATTCTGTAATCATTGCACCATTGGCTAGTTCGGTAAAACCAGTTTTTATAGCATATAAACCTTCTATACTCTGGGTGAGCCTATTGGTAGCCCTAATAGCATATTTATTGCCAAGCTTGCTGGTAAATTCGTAGCTATTTGCTTTGCCAACCAAATTAAAAGCTTGCTTAGACTGAGCAGCTTCTATGAGTTTGCGAATATCTGATGCTGTAGAGTAATTGGCTTCGCTATCAAACCCTAAAGGATTGCTAAAGTGGCTATCTTGCATGTCTAAATGCTTTGCTTGCTCATTCATGAGGGTAACAAAACTTTGCCCTGTTTGTTGTTCTACAAAATTAGCCAATGCTAAAGCTGCGTCATTGGCTGACCCCACCATCATGCTGTAGAACAGGTCGGTAAGTTCAATTTCATCCCCTGCTTTAAAATTCAGAACAGGTTCAATGTTAAATAAATCTTTACTGCTTATGGTGGTGGTTGTTTTTAAAGTCGGAACTTTTTCGTACACCACAAGACCTGTTAATAGTTTAGTTACACTAGCAATGGCAACAGGTTGTGAGCTATTTTTCTCTGCTAAAACCATACCAGAATTTACGTCATAAACTAAAAAGCTTTTCGCTTCAATATTTTCCAAATTTAATTGCCATACTAAACGTGGCAAGGGCTTTTTGGGTAAATCATTTACCACTGGCCCTAGAGGGTTACCAAATTCAGTACCTAATACGTGCTGTTGAGCTTCAAATATCTTTTGAGGGGGTAACCACACAACCAAAGCCACTAAACCTGTTAAGACCAGCGGGGTGAAAATTAAAAAAGTTTTATTGAATACAAATTTCACCACTTAATTATAAGGATTTTTCGCTTCGTTGACAAAGCTGTATAGCCAGTATAATATTCAAAAGCAATTAAAATAAAGATATATGGCGGCATTAGAAATAACCGAACAAAATTTCGAACAAGAAGTTATAAAGTCAGAATTACCAGTTTTAGTGGACTTTTGGGCAGAATGGTGTGGTCCATGCAAGATATTGAGCCCAACTGTCGAAGAATTGGCTCAGGACTATCAAGGTAAGCTTAAAGTGGCCAAAGTTAATGTAGATGAGCAAGGCAACCTAGCTATGCGCTACAATGTCATGAGTATACCGACTTTGAAGTTTTTCAAAGCTGGTGAAATAGTAGGAGAATTGGTTGGTGCAGCTCCAAAATCCACCATTGAGTCTGAGATTAATAAACATATTTAAAACTTCCCTTTAAAAAGAAAACCCTCCAATTAAGGAGGGTTTTTAAATTTGTTAAAACTTATGCACTTGTCCTGGCAAAACAACATTATTAGAGTTTGAACTTGAAACAGACTCAGTTTTAGACCCAGGTTCAAATATTTTAGTGGTATCTTTGCTAACTTTTTCTTGGTTTAACTGGGCAACTGTATCCCAAACAGGGTTATCTCGCTTAGGGTTTTTGTTATTTTTGTGCCTATTGTTGTTACTATTTTGTTTGAAATTTGAATTTTTGTTAAAACGGTTTTTGTTAGGATTATGAAAATTCTGGTTTTTCCTATTAACATTGCTGTTATTAGTATTGGCTAAAGGCTTTGGCTGTTGTTTTGCAGGAATAGTTTTAAGTTGTGAAATTTGGGTTTGTAACTGCTCCAGCTTTGTTTTAATATGCTGCTCATGGGGTTGCTGAGCTTCTTCACTAACAGTTTTGTCTTTTTCTACTTCCTCTTTAGTAGAAACAGGGCTGTTTACTGTGTTCTCCATTGCCTGTTCCATTTGTATTGGTTTTTCAATAGCAGGTTGAGGGGCAACTTCAGGTACATTTTCTATAGCAGACTTAGTTGAGCCGTTTTCTTCTGCTGCACTATCATCTTCGTCGTCTCTGCCAACAATTAAACCAATCTGTTCATGAGTTTCTGCTCCCATCCATCTCATAATTTTTTCTTCAACTTCAATAACGGGGTTAGCATACCTTTCTCTAGACACTTTTATTACTTTTTCCGCATTTCCTGTGGCCCAAGATTCGTTTACAGGCATGGTAACAGCTGAAAAAGGGTCACTAGCCACACCATTTATCATTAGTCTCAAAATGATGTTGTATTTTGGCAAATTTACCATATCATTCGGGGTAAAAGTAGGGTCAAATTCTGTTTCTAAGAACTCTGCATCAGCGGCCCCAACTCTAAAACACACCATTGTTCCAACGTTACCAAACACCGCATCACGCACCCTAGTATTATTTTTGTCTGGACTCAATTGCCCAATATATTGGTGACCAACAGTTAAGTTTAAGTGGTATTTTCTAGCTTCACTCAAAATAGTAGCAAAACTTTCAGTAACAAAATTTTGAAATTCGTCTACATACAAATAAAAGTCTTTACGTTCATTTTCTGGTATATCTACTCGGGACAGTGCTGCCAATTGCAATTTAGTAATAATCATAGCACCAAGCAAAGCAGAATTATCTTCTCCAACTTTACCTTTAGACAAATCCATCAATAAAATTTTTCTGTTGTCCATAATGGACCTTAAATCTATGGTGGAACGTGGTTGCCCTACAATATTTCGTACAATACCAGATGACAAGAACTGCCCAACTTTATTTTGAATAGGAGCAATGGCTTCAGTCCTATATTTTTCGCTATATTGCGCAAACTCATCTACCCAAAAAGCTTTAACCATAGGGTCTTTAATGTTGTCTACAATTTTTTTACGGTACTTCTTGTCTATGTACATGCGTGCAATACCCATCATAGTATTGCCAGGGCTGTCTAACAAAGCCAAAATTGTGTTGTTGAGAATGTATTCCATACGAGCTGACCACAAATTTGCCCATATTTTGGTGAACACACCCATGAGCCCAGAAGCCACCAAATGCTTATATTTGGTGTCTACAGCCTCTAAAATATTGAATGCTATAGGGTATTCTATGTCAGCAGGGTTAAAGTATACTACATCATTAACGCGACTACTCGGAATGTAATCTAAAATTTTAGCGACAGAATCACCATGAGGATCAATAAAACATACACCATGACCATTGCGAATGTCTTGAATAACCATATTTTCCATCATGGTGGTTTTACCCATACCAGTTTTACCAATTACGTACATATGACGTCTGCGGTCATCTTGCTTTATACCAAAAGGCACTTCCCTGTTACGGAAGTTAGTTTTGGCAAAAAAATTGATTTCGTTTGGGTTTTCAGACATATAACTAAGTATAACAGCTTTGCTTTAAAAGTTTCCTACTGGCAAATTGACAGGAGCTTGAGATTTTTTGCTTTCAATTCTAGCAACATCGGCAGCCACAGACGGAAGTGACATTGGTAAATGAAACAATGT
>CAZQWV010000065.1:0-4054 GCA_964597185.1 uncultured Candidatus Saccharibacteria bacterium | reverse complement strand
GTGGTTTTACTGGAACAAATGTTGGATCTGCACCAATATCTGCGACCGTCTCAAAACGATTCTGATATCTAAAAAAGTCTATAATTTTAGCAAAAGGGATGGATGGTGGGAGTCCACCTGGAGCATGTGAATGCATAAATGCTGGCATGGCAAAATTAGGAGGGTATGTTTTATTTGCTACTAGTCCTGTAAAAAAAGCAATCACAATTAGAGCCACTGGAATGAAAAGCCCTTTTTGCTTAAAAATTGAATGGAAATGCCCTTGTTTCCATATATACCGCGCAAGTAAGATAAAGGCTATAAAACCGACTAATGCTGATAGGACCTCAAGAATTAAGTATTTTAACATATATGTATTATATCATTATTTTTTACTTGTCTTATCATCATTACAAGACCCCGACTCACATACCTAGTCGGCGACCCCTAATTTTATGCTAAAATGACCTTATAAACATTGCAGTCGTGGGTACTTAACCCGACTGTCCCGCCATGGAAGTTTGTCAATATCTGAGCATAAGAGAAGATATTGGTAAACTTCCATCGCTTAGGAGATGCCTGAGCGGAGGCTTTAGCCGAAGCGATTAGGTGCCCCTCCGCCAGATTAGCTCCCGCCAATCAGGAAATTTTATGAAAGCAATTCAAATTTATATAATCAATTTAGTTCTGTTGTTAGTCATAGATGGCGTATGGCTAGGTGTTGTTGCTAAAAGTTTTTACAAAAACCAGATAGGTCATTTAATGAGAGAGGGTGTGGTATGGCCTGCTGTAGCAGCATTTTATATAATATACGCTTTAGTAATTACAATATTAGTTAGTCAGCCTGCACTACAAAAAGGGTCTTGGATACAAGCCTTAGCTTCTGGGGCACTGTTAGGATTAGCAGCATATGGCGCATACGATTTTACTAATTTAGCTACTTTAAAAAATTGGCCAATTTTGGTAACAATGGTAGACCTATTATGGGGAATTTTTATTACCGCTACAGTTTCAGCTTTGAGTTTTTGGACAACTCAGTACTTTGCTAAATAGATTTTAAGACATAAATGTGTTATAATTAAAGCAACTAAAATAAAGATATGGCCAAAGGTAACAACGCACAGTTAAAAAATAAAAACAAGAAAAAGCCAAAAAAGGACGCTAAAAAATAACAGTCATGGCAGATACCCCTTTACTATCTTGGGAAGCTTCAGAGTTTAAACACTACCCAAAAAATATGGCGTGGTATTTAACTTTGGGAATTATTGTGGCTTTAATTATTGCTTTCCAAGTTATTTTCCAAAAAGATTACTTTGGAGCAATTAGTTTAGGCATTATTGCTATTTTTATTTTTATTTTTGCCATGCATAGGCCTGGCAAAATCCAAATAAGCCTAAGTTCTGAGGGGCTACATATGGAAAAAAGTTTCATCCCCTATTCACAAATGAAATACTTTTGGATAGTTAATAACGATGATCATAAAACTTTAAATATTGAAACTACTGCATATATCAATAGAACCATATTAGTTGAGTTAGAAGCTCAGGACCCAAATGAAGTCAGAGAAATTTTACTCAGCCAAGTTGCAGAACATTCTAGCACTGAAGAAACTCCAATTCAGCGCCTAATTCATCGCCTTAAATTTTAATCCGCTTCCGTAGCTCAGTGGATAGAGCGTCTCCCTCCGGAGGAGAAGGCCGCAGGTTCAATCCCTGCCGGGAGCACCATTAGAAACCTCCCGTAAAGGCGAGGTGTTTTATTTTATGACTAAAAGCCCAATTACAACTCTACCCTCCATTGGTCCAACGCAAGCAAAAAAGTTCGCCCAATTGGGAATAACTACCATAGAAGACTTACTATGGTTTTTTCCATCACGTCATATCGATTTTAGCCAAACTTCTCCTATTGGTGAGGTAAAACCTGGGGTAAATGTTACGCTGCGCGGGGTAGTAAAGTCAGTAAATGCTCCGTACGCCTTTCGTGGCCGCATTCGCAGAACAGAAACAATATTGTCAGATGAGACTGGCTCTATCAAAATAGTGTGGTTTAACCAGCCGTATTTAGCAAAGTATTTTAACTCAGGAGACGAAATAGCAGTTGCAGGAAAAGTAGGCTATTACAAAAATGTTCTGCAAGTGCAAAACCCCATTTTTGAGAAGTTAGATACAGAAAATAGTCTGCATACTGGCAGAATTATTCCTTTATACAAAGGCTCTGGCAAAGTTTCCAATAAAATCATTCGCAAAACCATAGCAAGTGCGCTTAGTTATGTGAACGAAATTGAAGAAATTTTACCAAGCTTCATTACAAAGAAGTTTGGGTTAACTTCCCTACCTGAAGCTTTAGCCAATATTCACTTTCCCGAAAATACAGAATCTTTAGAGCAAGCAAAAAACAGGTTTGCTTTCGATGAATTGTTAAACCAGCAACTGGCAAACAAACTTCAGCAATCCCAAGCAACCAAGAAACTTGCTCCTGTTATTGAACTGCAAACAGAAGCCATAAAGCAAAAAGTAGAAGAATTACCATTCAAATTATCTGCAGGACAAAAACGGGCAGTGTGGGATATTATGCAGGACATAGCAGAACAACAGCCAATGGTCAGGCTAATTCAAGGAGATGTAGGAAGTGGGAAAACTTTAGTGGCTGTGCTAGCAAGCTTAGATGCTGCGTTAGCAGGATGGCAAGTTGCAGTTATTGCACCAACAGAAATTTTGGCAACACAACATTATGAATATTTCAAAAAGTTTTTACCTGAGTGCAGTGTTGGTTTGCTTACACAGAACTTGGCAAAACTACCGGGCAATGCATACAAAACTACTGAAGCAAAGTTGTCTGCTGTTAAAAACAAAGTAATGGAGAAAATTGCCAGCGGCGAAATACAAATTATTATTGGTACTCACGCTCTGCTACAAAAAAACATAGTTTTTGGTAAGCTTGGTTTGGTTATAATAGATGAACAACATCGCTTTGGGGTAAAACAACGAGCTATTATGCTAGAGCAAACTCAATTCAATGGACTGACTCCGCATCTCATGTCTATGTCTGCAACTCCCATACCTAGAACTCTGGCCCTCACTTTTAACGGCAATTTAAAACTGTCTACTTTGACTACCATACCTACTGGTAAGAAAAATATTACCACATCATTGGTAGCTGACGCAGACAGAGCTGGCATATACAAAAAAATCGCTCAGGCTGTGGCCAAAGGAGAGCAAGCATTTATTGTAACCCCGAGAGTTGAGGACACAGACAATTCAGAATTAAAATCTGTTAAGCAAGAATTTGCCACCTTGCAAAGCGAGGTTTTTCCTCACATCCGTATGGGATTACTCTATGGGACTATGAAAGGTGCAGACAAAGAAGATGTCATGAACCGGTTCAGTAAAGGCGAATTTAAAATACTTGTTGCCACTTCTGTTATTGAGATAGGTATAGACATACCTCAAGCTAGTTTTATTATTATTGAAGATGCTGAAAGATTTGGTTTAGCACAGCTTCACCAGTTGCGCGGCAGAGTTGGAAGAGCTGGTCAAAAAAGCTACTGCTTCTTATTTAGCAGCACAAGCGATGCAACTAGCATTGCTAGACTAGAACTGTTTTGTCATTCCTTAGATGGTTTTGCTTTGGCAGAAAAAGATTTAGAGCAAAGAGGTTTTGGTAATTTATTTGGGACTGAACAAAGCGGTTTTCCATTTGAATATAGTGATTACTTTACCATTGCGACCATGAAAGATTCTCAAGCTGCAGCAAATTTATTAATTGAAAAAAGCGCCAATTTAGACGCTTATCCTCAACTAAAAAGCCGGGCAGAAAAACTTATTGAATTGTCCCACCAAGAATAAGAGTTAATTCAGGAATTTCACCAGTTCTTGGATTTTACTTACTAACTCCACTCCTTTAGTTGACTTTGAACTGCCTCCAGCAACAATGTTCTTAAAAGCCAGCTTCTTGGCTTCTTTTAAACGTTTCTCTGTTTGGCTTACTCCTCTCAATTCGCCTAACAGCCCTATTTCTCCAAATGCAACTAAGTCTTGGGGCAAAGGTAAATTCTTAAAAGATGACAGAATAGCTA
>CAZQWV010000064.1:0-4192 GCA_964597185.1 uncultured Candidatus Saccharibacteria bacterium | reverse complement strand
TACCGCCAGAAATCATCCCCGCTAAATGCAACTGGGAATTATTTTTCTTGACATATTCACAAGCAGCCAAAAAAGCTTCATTACTAAAAAACTTATGTTCTTATATGGCACTGTTTATACGCGGCAAATCTTGACCTACAATTCGTCCAGCTCCAATGTTTAAGTGTCCTACTTCAGAATTACCCATTTCACCCCATGGCAAACCAACCAATGGACCAGAAGCTTGCAGGGTTAAACTTGGGTAATGCGCCACAATGTAGTCTAGAACTTCAGGCTGGGCTTGAGCAATAGCATTACCATGGCCATAGGAAGCTACACCAAAACCGTCCAGTACCACCAACACAACTTTATTGTAGATGCGATGTTCCATAGTTATTCCAAAGCTTTTATTCCTGGCAGTTTATCGCCAGCTAAAAATTCTAACATTGCGCCACCGCCAGTGGAAACATGGTCAATATGACTGGCTTGCCCAGACTCGTGTACAGCAGCTACTGTCTCACCGCCGCCAACCACAGAAAAACATTGTGATCCAGAACGTCCACCAACTACTCTTGCCAAGGCCATGGTAGCAGTATGAAAAGGTTTTACTTCAAAGTGCCCCAATGGACCGTTCCAAACAATAGTTTTGGCTTTTTTAATATATGCAGCATACTGCAAAATTGTTTGTGGGCCGATGTCATAAATAATGTCTGAGTCTTTCACTTGGTATGCTGGCACTGCAGTTACAGGTTTTTTATGTAAACCTTTGGCCACCACAACATCTTTAGGCATAACCAACTTAGATTTAAAATTGCGCCATATAAAGTCCATAACTTTTTTGCTTTCTGGACTATTTTCGCTTGCAGACCCACCAATCTCGTAACCCTGGCTTTGTAATAACAAGTTGACCAGCCCGCCACCCAACAAAATCTGGTCAGCTTTGCGTCCAAGGTTCATGAGAGTCTTAGCTTTATCAGTAATTTTAATTCCTCCCATTAGCAACACAAATGGAGATTTTGGTTTATCCATAACTTTGGTTAAAGCAACCAATTCTTTTTGCAATAATAACCCGCCATAAGATGGCAGGTGTTTGGTAATACCTACAATCGAAGCAGCTTTCCGGTGAGACACAGCAAAAGCATCATTCACATACACATCTGCTAAGCTGGCCAGCTGTTCGGCAAACAGTGACCCATTGTCATCTTCTGCTTGGTAAAACCGTAAATTTTCTAGAACCACAATTCTACTGGCAGTAGCTTTTTTTACTAGCTCTCTGTGTTTATGTTCGCTAATATCTCCTTTGTAGAAAACAACTGCTTCTGCAGGAGCTTTAGGGAAATCTTTTTCTGCAACAACAAAACGTCTGCGCAACAACCTGGCCAATTCTTTAGCTGCTGGTTCCAGACTCATTTTTTTGACTCGCTTACCCTCTGGTCTGCCCATGTGACTAGCAATAACCAGCCTGCAATTTTGTTCAAGCAACAAATGAATGGTTGGTAACACGGATTTTAACCGAAAGTTATCCATGAGCTTGCCGTTTTCCACAGCTTCATTGAAATCCAATCGTAAAAACACAGTTTTTTGTTTGAACTCTTTAGTTTTTTTGATGTATTGAATGGCCATTTATTGGTGGGTTTTGTAAATAACTATTTTGTAATACGGCTTAAATAAGGGTTATATAAGTATTGACAAATTCTTTATTTTATGCTATAATATATGTGAGTGCCTATTTGACTACTGAAGTCTATATTAGGCCAGAACTCATAATTTGGAGGAAAATTCATGCACATTTTCATGAATTATTTTAAGTTAGTGTTTTGGGGAGTCTCTGCTCTCCTTTCTTTGGGGGCAGGAGTTTTCCTGCTTTTGGCAGCCCTTCATGCACACTTAGTGCTGAAAAATGAAGGTGGGTTAGGCACCACCTATGGAGCGTTTGCAATCGCTTGCACAGTGTCGAGTTTGTGGCTATACCACAAATACGAACTGCAGGCGAAGAAAGACATTGCGGACTAATGTATCCGCAAATTCTCCCACACGGTTTGTGTTCTCTGCAATTTAGAGAATGCACACCGTTTTTTTTATAAAGAACAACTGCAAAATAAAACTCTGCCGTAACTTTGAACCTACGCACTAACTACTTACTTATACTTCCCTACTAAAATAACTTGCTCAACCAATCTATTAGAGTAGCCACATTCATTATCGTACCAAGCAACAACTTTTACAAAGTTTCCATCTACCACTTGAGTCAAAGACAAATCTACAATAGCAGAAGCTGGGTTACCTACAATATCGGAAGACACGACTGGTTCATCGGTTACTACAAGTTTGCCAGCATACACCGGGTTTTGACTAGCTTCAATGAAAGCATGGTTCACTTCTTCTGCAGTTACATTCTTTTTCAACAAAGCTGCAAAGTCAGACAAAGAACCAACAGGGGTTGGTACGCGGATAGACAAACCGTTGAACAACCCTTGCAGCTCTGGAATAACTTGTCCAGCAGAAATTGCAGCGCCAGTCGTGGTAGGAACAATGTTAATGGCTGCAGCGCGAGCGCGGCGCATGTCGTTGGAGTGTCCTCCTGGTGGTGGTCCATCTATGAGGTTTTGTTCAGCTGTGTAACTGTGGATGGTGGTCATCATAATTTTTTCTATACCAAAAGCATTGTGTAGCACTGCTGCCACTGGAGTAATACAGTTGGTGGTACATGAAGCGTTGCTAACAATTTGTTCTCCATTATATTGGTGGTCATTGACCCCTAGTACAAAAGTTTTAGTTACTCCTTCATCTTTTGCCGGAGCAGAAATAATAACTTTTTTAGCTCCAGCTTGTAAATGAGCGGAAGCTTTTTCGCTGTCTGTAAATCGGCCAGTACATTCAATTACTACATCTACACCGAGCTTGCCCCAAGGCAATGCAGCTGGGTCCTTCTCTGCGGACACAGGGTATTTAACTCCATCAATAATGATATTGGTTTCATCGGCGCTAACTTCGCGGTGGAAAGGGCCATAGTTACTATCGAATTTAAGAAGTTGAGCCAGTACTTGTGGTGAAGTTAAATCGTTTATCCCTACTACTTCTAGTTCTGGTTTGTCCAAAGCTATTTTAAAAGCTTGGCGGCCAATTCGTCCAAAACCATTAATGGCCATTTTAATTTTTCCGTTATCTGACATAAATTTAAGTTTGGTTAATTAATAAATGAATTAGTACAAATCTTCATAGCCTTGTAAATCCTTTCGCACTTTTTTCTGCTCTTGTTCAGCATCAGCTTTATCTGAGCCAGTTTTCGTTACTGCTGTAATATTGTTACGGTCTGGAAATTCAATATATTCCTGACTAGCTAACAATTCTGTTCTCCAATAGGCAATTGAAGCAAAAGCAATGGTGCCCCCAAAAACAATGAGAAGTATACGCAACCGAAAATTTGGGTCTTTCATGTGAGTTCCAGCAATAGGCATGTTAGTCCTTTTTCTTTGCTACCATAGCAGCAATTTTCTTTTTAATTTCTGGTGAGGTTATGGCAACTGGTTGAAACTTTTTCATACGTTTTAACTCGGCATCCATTTGCTTTTTGGTTAGTAACCCGTCTATTGGGCCAACTTTTTGTACTACACTTCCTGCATTCATTGGGCCCCAACGCAAAGCTTCTTTGTGTGGTAGGCCATAATTTAACGCTGCAATGTATGCAGTAGTAAAACTATCCCCTGCTCCGGTAGCTTCAATTCTTGGTCCTGGATATTCTGGTAAGTAGTAGAAACCTTCATCACTGTAGCTATATGCGCCTTTACGTCCATCAGTTAAAGCAATAGCTTTTGGCCCAAGTTTTCTCAAGCGAATACACAGATCTTCTATATCATCTACATTCCCTACCCAACTTTGAGCCTCTTCTTTATTTACCGATAACAAATCTGTGCGTTTCAGCATTGTCATGTTCACTTTAACTCCAGCGCGTAATTGGTATGTGCCAGGGTTGAAACCAAGCTTTACATTGTGCTTGTCTAAGTACACAGCTAAATCTTTGTATATTTTTTGAAATCCTTCTGGCATGGAAGTTAAGTACACCCATTTACTAGGTGCGAACTTTGGTAATTTCCATTTACGATGCGCGTGGAATACAAAAATAGTACGCTCACCTTTGTATGACAAAACTGTGTGGTAGTTGGTGCCGTGGTCGTCATCAATTTGAATATACTCTGTAGAAACTTTTTCTTTT
>CAZQWV010000063.1:0-4214 GCA_964597185.1 uncultured Candidatus Saccharibacteria bacterium | reverse complement strand
TGCAGGTGATACTTTAGATATATACTTTACAGCTTTCCGTATTCCAGATATTCTGTATAACTTCCTGATTCTAGGTACGCTTACTGCTGCTTTCATACCTGTATTTGGAGATTTTTTAAGAAAAGATAAAACTGAAGCTTATAAAGTTGCAAATGGTATTTTGAACATATGTTAGTTAGTAATGACAGCGATGGTAATTTTATTGTTCATATTCACTGAGCCTCTGACAAAACTGTTAGTTCCAGGTTTCAGCCCAGAAAAACTGGATGCTACTGTATCACTCACAAGAATTCTATTAGTTTCTCCATTGTTGTTCACCATATCAAATATATTTACAGGCATTCTCTCTACGTACAAAAGATTTTTTATTGTAAACATCGCTCCAATTTTCTACAATGCAGGAATTTTATTTGGCTTGCTTGTCTTGTTCCCAAAATATGGTTTAACAGGTTTAGGATTTGGTGTTTTAGTAGGCGCTTTTCTACATAGCGCAATTCAATTTCCAGAATTACGTAGACAAGGTTATAGTTGGCAGCCAATTCTGCCATGGAAACATCAAGGAGTAAGAAAAATATTTAGACTTATTCTGCCGCGCGTATTTGGCTTAGACACTTCTTTTGTCAGCCTAATAATTGTTTCTATAATTGGGTCATATTTGGCTGCTGGATCCATTAGTGTATTTAATTTAGCCAATGACCTTTTGGCTTTCCCTATAGGAATTTTTGCTGTATCTGTAGCCATTGCTGCATTTCCTTTGCTAACAGAGCTATACAGTACTGGCAAAGGCCAAGAATTTGTAGCAGCGCTGCAAAGAAGCATAGAACAAGTGCTATTTTTCGCATTGCCCTTAACAGTATTAATACTATTATTTAGAGCCTATATTGTGAGATTAGCGTATGGTTATGGTCAATTTGGCTGGGATGATACACGTATGACCTTCACAGTATTGGGTGTTTTCAGCTTTGCAGTATTTAGCCAGTCTCTAATACCTCTATTGGCACGATCTTTCTATGCCCGCTATAATACATGGATCCCTGTACTTGCTAGTTTAACGAGCTTGATCATAAATGGAATATTATCCTATATTCTGGCTCCGAGTATGGGGGTTACAGGCTTAGCCATAGGGTTTGCCGTATCTAGCATAATTAACTGTTTGGTTTTGTTAGTATGGCTACACCACCACTTAGCTAGCGATTCTTCTATTCCAAGCCATAGCTTAAAAGAGTTTGATACAGGAATAATTAATACTGTCTTCAAAGCTGGGGTAAGCAGTATTCCACTAGGACTTGTGAGCTATGGAATGCTTCAACTTATTGCTCCTTTGGTTAATACTCACACTATTTTAGGTATATTTATTCAGTCTGGTGTGTCGTGTCTGGCAGGTATACTGGCGTTCTGGGTAACTGGAAAAACCTTAAAGATGCATCAGTTGGAAAGTTTAGAAAATGTTATAATTGACTACTACTCGAAATGGAGCGGTAAAAAATAATTTATGGATCAACAACTGTTTAGAAATTTTTGTATTATAGCTCATATAGATCACGGTAAAAGTACTTTAGCCGATCGGCTCTTAGAAATTACAAAAACTGTGACTGAGAGAGAAATGAAAGCTCAATTGCTAGACCAAATGGATTTGGAAAGGGAAAGAGGTATTACAATCAAGCTCCAACCTGTGCGTATGAGCTATTTACTTTCAGGAAAGCAATATATTTTAAACCTGATAGATACCCCTGGTCATGTGGATTTTAGCTATGAAGTGTCGCGGAGTTTGGCTGCTTGTGAAGGTGCTATTTTGGTAGTGGACAGCACTCAAGGTATTGAAGCGCAAACCTTAGCCAATGCTTACTTAGCTATTGAGCATGGTCTAACTTTAATTCCTGTTGTAAATAAAATTGATTTACCGAATTCAGACAAACAAAAAACTGCTAACGAATTAATTAAAGTTTTTGGTTTTAAAGAAGAAGAGATAATTTACACCTCTGGCAAGACAGGCGAAGGAGTAGAGCAGTTAATCCAAGAGGTTATTAGCCGTGTTCCTGCACCACAAGGCGAACCAGCTAAACCATCTAGGGCATTAATTTTCGACTCCATTTACGATATACATAGAGGAGTTATTACTTTTATCCGAGTTGTAGATGGCTCTTTTAAAACTGGGGACAAAATATATATGCCAGGAAGTGGAACTACAGCAGAAACCATAGAGCTTGGTTTTTTCAAGCCTCGCATGGAAAAAGGTACAGAATTACCTTGTGGATCTACAGGTTATGTAGTTACTGGGTTACGCGATGTTAGCAAAGCTAGGGTTGGCGACACAATTACTATTTTTTCACAAAAAGATAAAGTAGAGCCTCTGCCAGGTTATATGGAAGTAAAGCCTATGGTTTACGCAGGTATTTTTCCAATTTCAGGAGATGACTATCCACTACTGCGAGATGCCATGGAAAAACTCAAGCTGAACGATGCTGCTCTTGTATTTGAGCCTGAAAATATCCCTAGTATTGGTTTTGGATTTAGGTGCGGATTTTTAGGTTTGCTGCATATGGATATTGTTCAGGAAAGATTATCTAGAGAATATGGATTAGACTTAATTTTAACTTCTCCAAGTGTTGCTTATAACATTATAAAAACCAATGGAGAAACTATTTCTATTACCAACCCCGCTCAAATGCCAGACCCTACGTTAATTGAAGAGATCCAAGAGCCATGGATGAAAATTGCTATTTTAACACCAACAGAATATATTGGCCCGATAATGGAAATTGTTACCAACAGAAGAGGTATTAGTAAAGACATAAACTATTTGGGAAGTGAACGTGTAGAAATGTTGTTTGAAATGCCTTTGGCTAATATAATTGTAGATTTTTACGATCGTTTAAAAAGTGTATCCAGTGGTTATGCA
Organism: uncultured Candidatus Saccharibacteria bacterium; assembly: GCA_964597185.1. GTDB lineage: Bacteria > Patescibacteriota > Doudnabacteria > UBA920 > UBA920 > CAYQEU01. The sequence goes on along the minus strand of CAZQWV010000063.1, from coordinate 1,315 downwards.
TCTTTAAATTATGAGTTTTTAGAGCTCCGCAAAGGTGAGTTAGTAAAAATTGATATTTTAATAGGTGGCGAAAAAGTTGAAGCTTTAGCTGTTATACAGCATAGAGCTAGTGCAGAAACCAATGCCCGAGATTTGGTTGCTAAACTTAAAACCTTAATTCCCAAGCAGCAATTTGAAATTGCCATTCAAGGCGCTATTGGAAGCAAAGTTATAGCAAGAGAAACCATTTCTGCATTACGTAAAGATGTTACTGGTTACCTCTATGGTGGTGATGTAACTAGAAAAATGAAGCTGTTGAACAAACAAAAAGCTGGGAAGAAGAAAATGAAAAAAATCGGAAAAGTAGATATTCCACAAGAAGCCTTCTTGGCAGTATTAAGAAAGTAAGGAATAATTAGTATATGGCAGGAAAACCAGAGTCAAAAACCAAAAAATTATTACATTCTAAGCCGGCAATAGCGGTATTGTTAGTTTTAATTGTCCTAGTAGGGACTTTGCAATTCCAACAACTTCGCAAGCGACAAAAGTTCAACCAAGAAATTGCAGAATTGCAGAAACAAGAACAAGAGCTAATTGCAAAAAATCAAGTCTTACAAGATTCTTTAGAATACATAAATAACGATAACTATAAAGAAAAGATTGCGCGTCAACAACTTAACTTAAAAAAAGAAGGGGAAGTTGTAGTTAACTTTCCTGCGCAAATAAATTTTTCAGAACAGCAGTCTGCGCCTGAACCAGAACCAACGAACCCTCAAAAATGGTGGAATTATTTTTTTAATAACTAATGTATGAAACGCCACATAGAAAAAATCAAACAAAATAAATTATTGTTCGCTGGAGGGCTGGGTCTTTTAGTTATAGCGGTAGCAACAACTTTTGGCTTCTGGCTATATAGCGCTCCGTACACCGCTGTAAAAACAAATATATTCAATAAAACCAATTTGCCTGCGGGCAAAGTTGGTGAGAACTTTATTAGTAGTAGGGAATTATTTGAGAGATACAAGAAATCTCAACAAATTTATAACAAAGAACAACCTTCCGAAGTTACCCTAAGTGATGTGTTTAATAGGTTAAGTGAGTTGTCAAAATTAGAACAAATTGCCAAGCAAAAATCAGTTTCTGTTTCTCCAGAAGAAGTAGACAAGGAATTTGCCAGAATTGAGAGTCAAGAAGGCGGGTCAGAACAATTTGCAAAACTCCTCAACGACAATTTCCAATTTGACTCTGCTTATTTTAAATCAAAAGTTATAGAGCCTGAAATCTTGCAGACCAAACTGGCCACTTGGTTCTACAACAACAAAGAACTAAACCCAGA
>CAZQWV010000062.1:0-4385 GCA_964597185.1 uncultured Candidatus Saccharibacteria bacterium | reverse complement strand
AGACAGAAGACGCCACACTTACATTTTAGGGCGCACTGGTAGTGGTAAGTCTTACCTTATGGCTAACATGGCTATTCAAGATTTACGTAATGGCGAAGGTTTGTGCGTCATTGACCCACATGGCGACCTTATTCAAGATATTTTGAAACATGCTCCCAAAGAACGAGCTGAAGATATTATTGTGTTTGAGCCGTTTGATACCGACAGGCCAATTGGGTTGAACATGCTTGAAGTAGACAGTGAAGAGCAAAAAGATTTTGCTGTTCAGGAAATGATTTCCATCTTTTACAAGTTGGTAACCGATCCTGCCATGCTCGGTCCTATGTTTGAACACAACATGCGTAATGCTATGTTAACTCTCATGGCAGACAAAGAGCATCCAGGAACCATTACCGACATCCCTCGTATTTTTACTGACACAGCTTTCCAGAAATACAAAATTGGCAAACTTACTGACCCAGTAGTGAAAGCTTTTTGGGAAAAAGAAATGGCTAAAACTTCTGACTTCCACAAGTCGGAAATGTTAGGCTATTTAATTTCCAAAGTAGGACGGTTTGTAGAAAACAGCATGATGCGCAACATTGTGGGTCAACCCATTTCCGGTTTCAATTTCCGTAAAGTTATGGATGAAGGCAAAGTCTTACTCGTAAATTTGTCTAAAGGACGTACTGGGGAAATTAATGCTAAACTGCTCGGGCTAATTATGGTTTCTAAAATTCAAATGGCAGCTTTGTCTCGGGCAGACATGCCAGAATCAGAACGCAAAGATTTTTACCTGTATGTAGACGAGTTCCAAAACTTCATTACCGATGCGTTTTCTTCCATTTTGTCCGAAGCTCGTAAATATAAATTGAATTTAGTTATTGCTCACCAGTATTTAGGTCAGCTTACTCAGGCGGCTGGCGCTCAAGGAGCTGGTAGCCAAGACTTGCGTGATGCTGTGTTTGGGAATGCTGGAACTTTAATTACTTTTAGAACTGGTGCTGAGGATGCAGAATTTTTAGCCAAAGAGTTTGACCCACCTTTCAATGAATTTGATTTAGTGAACATAGACCGGTTCAATGCTTACGTTAAACTCATGATTAACGGCACAGCTTCCAAACCTTTTAACATGGCTACCTACACCTTGCCAGGAGACCACAACGATGAAATAGGAGAAGCTATTCGCCAGTTGTCTAGGTTGAAGTATGGTCGCAGCCGCGCTGAGGTAGAAAGCGAAATTCTAGAGTCTAGCCAAGTCGCCGACATGATGTCGGCTGGCATGCCGAGCATTGAGAAGGGGTTGTAGTAAGTTTGTTGATATACTTTTAGTTTTATGATGTAATAATATATAAATTAATATTTTAACTTATGGCATACTACGATAACAAAAACAATCCAGCGGAGAACCCTTTGGGCCTAGATAAGGAAAAACTAGACAATACAGATCTCGACAATGAAAATATAGATAATGAAGAACAGACCGATAATGGCAGAGAGTTATCTACTCATGACAAAATAGAACAAAACAGTGTGGATAATGAAGATTCGGATAATGGCGAAAAGCGTGGATTCTGGACTAAAATTTATGACCGCTTCAGTAGAAACCGAGAGATATCTAACTTATCAGAAGATACCAAAGAAACATATGAAGAAGTTAAAGAAACTGCTAAAGATTTAGAGGCAGAAGGAAAGAAATTGAAGCATGTCAGGATAGTTGTTGATGCCCTAAAATATGAAGTAGCATTAAGAGATAAAAACAAATCTGAAGTAGCTGGAATTAAAGATGCGGCTCCCATTTCTGCTGAAGATATTAAGGACCTACGCCGTGTGGTGGAAGCTCAAAAGTCCCGTGCCAAGTACAACGATGGCCGTAAATATTTAGATGTAGAACCTATTGCCAAGCAATACAATGAAATGGAAAAGATACAAGCTCATCTCGATGAGCTCAGTTTGGTTGACAAAGATGAATTGTTAGAAGAAGAATTGCATGGTTTGCAAAAACAAGAACAAGAATTTGCAGAAAAATTAGATAGCTTAAGTCACGATGTTAAGCAGAAAAAAGAAGTTTTGCTTGGAGGCATTGCTAAGATGAATAAAAAAGAATTTCCACCAGAAGACTTGGCTTTGGTTAACAAAATAGAGCGACGACTTAATTTAGAAGTCAGAAATGAAGTATTTCATGGTGTGGCAGAAAAAATTGGACGCGATACCAAAAATACATACACTCCTGAAGAAATGAAATTGTTTCTTATTCCTCCAGACGGTTTAACTATGAACAAAAATGATGCAATGAAAGCATTAGAAATAATAAATCAGCTTAAAGAACAAAAGGATCCTTCGGATCCTCAAAATCTTGTTCTGAGTAAAGCTGAAGCCATGGTCCGCAAATTAGGATCAATAAATAAAGTTAAGTCTGTTGGTGTTGAAACAAAAAAAGTAGGACCCCCACTAGTTGAAAAAGTATTAAAAAGACAACGAATTAAACAACAGAGAGCTGCTGACCCAACTAAAAAACCAGAACTGCCAAAGTACGACGATAATCCTGAAGCAGTTCTTAATGAAGAAATAGTTAATGACAATGAAGAACCTGATCAAGAACCCTTGGTTGAGGAACAAGAGCAGCTTTCAGAAAAACAAATATTGTTTAAGAAAATCGCTGAACTTATGAATGAGGATGTTAGCAACTACTATCCAGAGTCAGAGCTCAGAGTTTTTAGTAGCCCTGATAATGTGCAAAATATGGATATGGTGAATGCAGAGTATGGAATATTAGCTTTAGACAAGCTTAGAGCAACAATGAAAGAAACCAATGTTGCAGATATTGCCAATATAGAATTAATAAATGAAGCCGAGGATTATATTAGAGAGCAGGCTGGCATGAAGAACAGAGTTAAATAATAAATTACTAAAAAAATATAATAATCATACTAAACTATGACCATAGAGGAGAGAGCAAAAAATTTAATAAATGAGTTAGATCTGGAAGACTCAAAGAGAGTTTCGCTCCTTGAAGAAGTAGGGGATTTTTTGACAAACTCAGCAATAGATAAAATTCGTTCAACTATTGAACAACTAGATGAAACCTATGCTCATAAATTAGCAGATTTTCACAATAAACTGGCGGAACTGGAAACTGCAATCAAAACAGATAAAAAACAAATATCAGCAGATAAGCACGCTGAGGATCTAGAAAAAGCCAGAAAATTGCTAAACAATTTGTAAGAGGTTCTTATTAGCTAGATAATATAAATAATTGCAAAAAAACACCCAAAATTTGTTATTTGGGTGTTTTTTGGCTTATTTAAGGGATTCATTATATTATTTTATGTATTTAGCTATATACTTGACAAAAAGACAAAAATCTACTATAATATGTAGTTACAATAATTTGCTTATTGTAACAGAAATTACAGACATTATCTTGCCGGAAAAGCTCATTTTGTGGGTTTTTCCGGCAAGGCTATGGTTAAAACATGGTTTTGTTAGCACTTTGACAACTAAATTAGTTAGACATTTCTTCTGTTATTGAGATAGTTCTTGGAGCTCTGTTTTTGGCTGGTAATAAGACATCAACAAGTATATTGTTTTGTTTTGCCAGCGAAAAGCAGAGCTTCGGCTCTAGCTTAATATAGGAGATGAAAATAAAAATGAGTAATAAAATGATAGTAAGCATTTTGCAGGATGAGGAAGAAGAAAATAATCCTCCTCCACAAAATGGCGGACAAAAACAAAAAATGAGCCGGCGGAAAAAAATAGCTTTGGGTGCAGGCGGCGGCTTAACTGCTGTCCTCGGCATTCTGTTATTTATTTTTCGTCAAGCCATCTTTTTCGGTGGAGACGCACAGGTGGCGACAACCCCGGTAAACTGGGAGCAGTGGCAGAAATTCGCTATCGTGACAGTTGTTGCGGTAGTGTTAGTTCTCGCCATATATTTCATTTACCGTCGGTTCAAAACCGAAGAGCAAAGCTTTGCCGGCTTTTGGGCAGACACAGCCTTGAGCTTGCAAGCTAGCTACGGGCTATACCTGACACTAACCATAACAGCTTTCAGTTTGTTTTTGGTAAGCGTGTTCTTTCGGTTTTCGGGTCCTGATCTGCTGAAGCCACTCGGAATTGGTTGGGTCTTGTTTATGGTCTTAGGTTTTCTGTTTCTGGTATTGACAGTATTTGGCGGACGCGGCGAATCAGAAGAGGTTGTCGAGACTGACAATGAAACTGAAGGTGATGAAACAGATGCCGAAGACGAAAACTTGCCCAGACCACCAATGAAAATAAGAACAGTATTTGCTTTGTGTGTTAGTATCGGAGCAGTTTTGCTGTTTTTGGCTTATGTCATTCGCCAGGCGAGTTCTTAGGAGGTGCTGACATGAAATATGAAGGCGAAATTTTAAGAACTGAGCCAA
>CAZQWV010000061.1:0-4386 GCA_964597185.1 uncultured Candidatus Saccharibacteria bacterium | reverse complement strand
GCAGTAGAAAGTAGCTGTGATGAAACAGCTGCTAGCATTTTACATGGGAATTTAGACGCAATTAAGCCAAATTTTACCATTTTGAGCTCAGTCGTAAAATCTCAAATTCAGATGCATAGAAAAACTGGCGGTGTAGTTCCTGAAGTTGCTGCCAGAGCACATTTGCAGAACATATTGCCAGTAGTAACTCAAAGTTTAGACCAAGCTCAAATGCAATTGACTGATATAGACTACTTAGCTGTAACTTCCGGTCCTGGTTTAGTTGTATCTTTAGTAGTGGGAACTGAATTTGTGAAAAGTCTCTCTTTTGCAACTGGCATTCCCCTACTACCAACAAACCATATGGCTGGACATTTATATTCCGCTTTCTTGGGTGAAGACGGAAAATCCCTCATAAATAAGGTACAATTTCCAATTATTGCATTAGTTGTCAGTGGTGGGCACACTATGCTACTGGTTATGAAAGATTTTTATAACTTTAAAGTTATTGGCCAAACCGTAGATGATGCAGTAGGTGAAGCTTTTGATAAAGTAGCTCGTTTATTGGATCTACCTTATCCTGGAGGGCCACAAATTAGTAAATTGGCTCAGGCTGGTAGCGCTAATATAGGGTTCCCTAGACCTATGATTCATGAGAAAAACTATAATTTTTCTTTTTCTGGACTCAAAACAGCAGTTGTAAACTACGTAAAAACTTTGCCCAAACGTATAACAACAGAACAAAAAGCTAATATAGCAGCATCTTTTGAAACAGCAGCAGTAGATGTGTTGGTAAAGAAGACTATGAAAGCTGTAAAAGAGTACAAATGCAAAACCATAGCTCTCGCAGGAGGTGTAGCTGCTAACCAAGTGCTTCGTAAAACTCTAAATGAGCAAGCAAAAATAAACAAACTAAATTTTGTTATGCCTCCAATACCTTTTTGCATGGACAATGCGGCAATGATAGCTATTGCAGCTTACTTCAACCTTAAAGATGGGCAAAAACCCAAAATTGCTAGCAAGGTAAAAGCTGACCCAGCTTGGGAATTACTTTAATCTACTTTGTTTTCTTAAAAGACCTTTGTGATTTTAGTTTTAAATGAGCAACTTTAGCAAACTTTTGGAGTTGTTTAATTTCTTTATCGTGTTTCACCCAAGATTTAGAAAATGCATTTAAATCTTCTATCGTACGTTTCTCATTTCGTTCTACAATTTTTCTAATAGCATGGGTGTCCGCTTTTAGCTCTACATAATGTGCGTCCACTTTATTATTTAGCTTTTCAAAACTTGTCTGCAACACAACTATATCAATCTTTACAGTGGCGATCTCTGACTTAATTGCTGACAATTGCTGGTTTAGATATTTTTCAAAATATTCTTTGGTTAACTCCATGTTTTTGTCTCCTAAATTTAGGATAGCAAATGCCGATAAAATAAAAATAAAACTTTTCTAAGTTATTTATAAAATTATCTGTAATCTTTACAAAACCCTTATTTTAAGCTAAAATTAGATCAATATAAAAGCTTTTGCTATGGCTGTCACCATAGTGTCCAAATTTTAAGGACAAAGCGCGGAAAGAACCCTAATACTTTTTAGGTAGTAGAATCCGACGGAAACCTCCCGTGAGTAGGTGCAATTAAGAGCAGATAATTTTTTTACTGCTAAATCAAGATGGTACCGTCCGCTAAAATAGTCCAACAGCGAACTCTTGAACACTCCATGGAGTGTTTTTATTTTTAATTCAATAACTATGAAAGAATTAGAGAAAGCATACAACGCATCTGCAACAGAAAACCGAATTTACCAAATGTGGTTAGATTCAGGTTTCTTTAATCCAGACAACCTACCTAACGCGAAGTCAAGGCAATCTTTTACTATTGTTATGCCGCCGCCAAATGCCAATGCTCCCTTGCATGTAGGGCATGCTTTGGGATTAACTATTGAAGATATTTTAATTCGTTACCACCGTATGGCGGGGAAAAAGTCTCTCTGGATCCCGGGTACCGACCATGCTGGGTTTGAAACCCAAGTGGTGTTTGAAAAAAAATTAGAAAAAGAAGATCGCAGTAGATTGCAAATGCAAAGAGATGAGTTTTACAAAGAAGTTTGGGATTTTGTGCAAAATAATAAACATATTTCTGAAGATGGGATAAAACGATTAGGAGCTTCCTGTGATTGGTCTAGAAATACATTTACTTTAGATCCCGAAGTGGTGAAAGTTGTGTATGGTACATTTAAGCAAATGTACAATGATGGTTTAATTTTCCGAGGTGACCGAATTTGTAACTGGTGTCCTAGGCACCAAACTGCTCTAGCAGATTTAGAAACCAAGTATGAAGAACGAGAAGATGAATTCTACTACTTTAAATACGGACCTTTTACCATTGGGACAGCTCGTCCTGAAACTAAATTTGGTGATAAATACGTAGTAGTACACCCAGAAGATGAACGCTATAAGCAATTTGAGCATGGACAAAAAATTGAATTAGAGTGGATTAATGGTCCAATTACTACCACAGTTATAAAAGATGATGCAGTAGACCGCGAGTTTGGTACAGGAGCAATGACTATTACTCCTTGGCATGATGCAGTAGACTTTGAGATTGCCCAACGTCATAATTTAGATATGGAACCTGTCATAGACAAAACAGATAAACTTTTGCCTATTGCGGGAGAATTTGCTGGACAAAGAATTAAAAATGCCAGACCGTTAATTGTAGAGAAACTTAAAGCCAAAGGTTTGCTGGTAAAAACTGAAGAGAAATACAAACATAATGTTCAACTGTGCTACAAATGTAATTCTGTTATAGCCCCAACTGTTATACCACAATGGTACATTGCTATGACCAAACCTCTACCAGATGGTAGGCCTTCCTTAAGAGATATGGCAGTTGCAGCTGTAAAGTCTGGTGAAGTGAAAATTTTGTCTGACCGTTTTGAAAAAATATTTATGCACTGGATGGATAATATTCGTGACTGGCCAATTTCCAGACAAATTTGGTGGGGCGTCCCCATACCAGTAAAGTACTGCCGGGACTGTGAACACATTATGGTAGACACTGAAAATAGTGTCACTGCATGTGAAAAATGTAGCAGCTCTAATATAGAAGCAGAACAAGACACTTTTGACACTTGGTTTTCCTCTGGCCAATGGCCATATGCTACCCTCATGGCAAATGATGCCAAAACTGGTAGAACTGGTGATGATGCAGACTTAGCTAACTTCTTCCCTACTCAAGTCATGGAAACTGGTTGGGACATTCTCTTTTTCTGGGTAGCTCGCATGGTTATGCTATCTTACTACCGTACAGGTAAAGCTCCTTTCCAAACTATATTTTTGCATGGCCTGGTACGTGATAAAGACCGACAGAAAATGAGTAAAAGCAAAGGCAATGTGGTTGACCCTCTAGGCGTTATAGATACTTATGGAACAGATGCTTTGCGTTTTGCTTTAGTGTTCTCCACTGCTGCTGGTAATGATATCCCTTTAGCTGAAGAAAAGATTAAAGGGATGAAACATTTTGCCAACAAAATTTGGAATATCGCCAGATTCATTATGACTAATGTAGATGGGATAACTCCTGAGGCATACGAAGCGAAAACTGAAGCAGATAAAATTATCTTGGAAAAACTAACTGGCACTATTGCTTCTGCAACCAAAGATTTAGAAAATTTCAAACTCCATGAAGCAGCTCAAGCAATTTACCAATTTACCTGGAGAGAGTTAGCAGATGTATATATTGAACAAAGCAAAGAGCAGCTGCAAAGCGCAGAACTAGCTGACAATACCAAACAAATCTTACTTGCTCAGTTAACCAGCATACTCAAATTACTGCATCCTTTCATGCCATTCATTACTGAAGAAATCTGGCAAAACCTAAAACAAAATAACTTAGTAGAAACAGATATTCTTATGGTTGAACAATGGCCTAAGTAATACGCCGTTAATTAAAATCAAACAAAAAAGAGCGATGTCTTCCGCATCGCTCTTTTTTAGTGAATATACTTGTTATTGCAAAGGCAATGATTGTTCTTCTAGAACTTCTTTTGCAACGTCTTGGCTAAAACCAGTTCCAGCAGGAATGAGTTTACCAATAATAACATTTTCTTTTAGACCACGGAGGTAGTCAGTCTTACCAGTAACAGCAGCTTCAATAAGAACGCGAGTAGTTTCTTGGAAAGATGCAGCAGCCAAGAAGCTTTCAGTGTTTAAGGAAATTTTGGTAATACCCATGAGCAACTGTTCAGCTTTTCCTGGCATTCTGTTTTCTTCTGCAAGCTTTTCATTAATGTCTTGCAATTTGGCTTTGTCCACCATATCTCCAACAATGAAATCTGTATCACCAGTTTCAGTAATGCGCATCTTGGAGAACATTTGACGAACAATAACTTCTACGTGCTTGTCG
>CAZQWV010000060.1:0-4530 GCA_964597185.1 uncultured Candidatus Saccharibacteria bacterium | reverse complement strand
ACCTAATTGAGCAAAAACTGGCGAAACCAGAAGAAATACTAGCTTTAACTTTTACAGAGAAAGCAGCTGGGGAAATGGAAGAGAGGGTAGACCAACTATTGCCTTTGGGAAATTACGATTTATGGATTTCTACTTTCCATAGTTTCTGTGAGCGCTTGTTAAAACAACATGGTTTGGACATTGGCTTACCGAATGATTTTAAATTATTGGACGACATTAAAGCGTGGATTTTAGTTCACAAAAATTTTGAACAGTTCAAACTAGACTATTACAAGCCTCTGGGTTCTCCCAATAAATTTATTGACGCTTTACTGGATCATTTTAGCAAGTGCAAAGATGAACTTATTGAACCAGAAGACTATTTGCAATATGCTCAGAATTTGAGTTTAAACAGCGGCACTGCTGAATTGCTACCATCTTCAGAAACCACTAGTGAACAAGCAGAAATAGCTCGCGTCCAAGAAGTAGCAGAAAGCTATCACACTTATGAGAAACTCTTAGTTGATAATGAATTTTTAGATTTTGGCGACCTCATAAACTACACCATAAAACTTCTGGAAAAAAGACCAAACATACTTGCAGGTTACCGCAAAAAATTTAAATATGTGCTCATTGATGAATTTCAAGATACCAACTATGCCCAATATAAACTTATACAGTTATTAACAGGAGCTAAGGTAGGTGAATCTGCGCCTCAACTGGTAGTTGTAGGTGATGACGACCAATCTATTTATAAATTCCGTGGTGCTTCTGTTTCTAACATCTTAAATCTAAAAAAAGATTTTCCTAATGTTTCAGAAATAACTTTAGCCCAAAACTACCGAAGCAGGCAGGAGATTTTAGATTTAGCTTACAATTTTATCCAACACAATAACCCAAACCGATTGGAAAAAGAATTGGGCATAGACAAACGTCTAAAGTATGCCGGGAACAAAAATACTAAAGGAGATATTTTGGTATTGGAAGGCAAGGACCTCAGCGAAGAACTAGATATGGTGGTAAAAAAAGTTTTGGATTTAAAACAAAGTCAAAGCAAATCCTCATGGAATGATTTTGCTATTCTAGTTAGGGCTAATTCAGCAGCTGATGAAATATTGCCACGTCTAGATACTGCGGGAATCCCATACAATTTCGTAGCTAACAAGGGGTTATATAGGAAACAGTTAATTTTCGATTTAATTAGCTATTTGAAACTGTTAGATAACTACCACGAGTCAGATGCACTTTACAGAATTTTACAATTCCCAAAATTTAAGCTGGACTTAAATGATGCTGCCAGCTTAACTCAATTTTCAACCAAGCATACACTGTCTCTCTATCAAACTTTAAATACAGCAGATGCAGTAGCAGAACTAAGCAAAGACACTCAAAAGAAAGTTAAAGCTTTGCTAGACTTCATAGCTTCACACAGTAAATCTGCAACTACTATGTCTGCCTTAGAATTGTTTGTTACCATAGTTGGCGATTTAGGAGTAGCTGAGATACTCCAAGAAGATACCTTAGAAAATGCTGAGCAAAGAGAGTTCTTAGACCAATTTTATAAAAGAATTGAAAGCTACACACAAGAAAATGATGATAAAACCTTACGAGGTTACATGAATCATTTAACTCTAGAACTAAAAGCAGGGGAAGATGGTCCAATAAAATTTGACCCCAATGTTGGCCCAGAATCATTAAAAGTCATGACCATCCATGCTGCTAAAGGGCTGGAATTTGAAAATGTGTTTATTGTTAACTTGGTTGACCAAAGGTTTCCCACACGGGGTAAAAAAGATACTATTGAAATTCCGCCAAGCCTAATTAAAGACATTTTGCCAGAAGGGGATTTTCACATACAGGAAGAAAGACGTTTATTTTATGTAGCTCTCACTCGTGCCAAAACTAACTTGTACTTAACTTGGGGTAAAGATTATGGCGGAGCTAAATACAAAAAACCATCCGTGTTTTTGGTAGAAATCAATTTAGTTCCAAGCGAGAAAATAAACACCGCTACAGGTAAAGTAGTATTTAAAAAGAGTTCAAATAAACCTAGGAAAATTGCTTTTAAACAATTACCGACAAGCTTTTCGTATAGTGGTATTAGCCAATTTTTAACCTGTCCGTTGGAATATAAATATAGGTACTATTTCAAAATTCCTAAGAAGGGTGCGCCACAACTTAGTTTTGGTATTACCATTCACGCAGTGTTTCAAAAGTTTATGGAAATGTATCAACAGAGCTTGCAAAGCAAACAACAAGACTTGTTTGGACCAGAAGCAAAAATAGAACTGCCTAAGTATGAAGTATTGGAACAACTGTATGAGCAATGTTGGGTAGATGAGTGGTATGAAACTGTTGGACAAAAAGAAACTTTCCGTAAAAAGGGTAAAGAATTTCTAAAACTATTTTATGACCAAACTGTAAATGCCAAACCTGAACCTAAGCTCATTGAAAAATCTTTCCACCTGAACTTAATAAAAGATAAAAATGATCAATTAATTTTTACTGGCAAACTAGACCGCGCCGACCAAACCACAGAAGGGTTAGCCATAATTGACTATAAAACTGGAAAATTGCCTAGCTCAAAAAAAGCTAATGATTTGGACCAACTGAAAATTTACCAATGGGCTGCAGAAGAATACTTTCAAGAAAAAGTTGGTTCACTCAACTATTGGTACCTTGATGGAAATGAATTTGCAGGTATCCCTTTAGCCACCCCGGAACAATTGGCTGAACTAAAACAAAATATTATTGCCACAGTTGAAAAAATACGCCACACAGTAAAATACGATCTATTTGAACAGGAGCATAAATCTACCAAGCAGCACCAGTGCAATTTTGCTGATGGTTGGTAATTTGTGTTATAATTAAAAAGCAACAAAATAAATTTTGCGCTTGAATGACCGAAAAACATCTTAGCCACATACCTCTCATGGGCTTTGGCACACTGCTGTGCATTAGCTCTTTTATTGGAGTGTTATACATGTCTGACCCATTCGCAGATGGTATGATGGCTTATGGATTCTTTTATAGCAGTTTATTCCTTAGTGTTGTGGGACTTACTACCATAGTTGGCTTGCTGGTTAGACAGAAAATTGGCAAAGGGTTATATATCAACAATTTAGCTGTAAGCTTCCGCCAAGCCATTCTTATAGCAATTTTGGTTGTTGGTTCGCTGCTTTTACAGTCTTATGACATTTTATTTTGGTGGGTAGAACTGTCCTTTATTTTATTTTTAGTTTTTTTCGAATTATTCCTAAATTTGTAACCCCATGGATACAAAAGACACAAAACCAAATAGTGCTTCAAGTCAAACAGAAGAGCCTGGAGACATTTTCTATAATGTAATGCCAAAAGCTGGCAGTGGTCCTTTTGTTAAATCCCAGCCAGCAGCTTCACAAACTCCTCCTGTTTCTGCTACTAGAAATGACTCAACAAGTGCAAAAGTAGAACCGACCCCAAAGCCAAACACCCGAACTTCACCAAGCATGGTTAGTAGTGGTTCTTCATCCGGTCCTATGAGTAGTTTCAGCATTCCACATAGCAACCGCAAAGTAATTATGATAGTTTTAGCTGTATTAGCGCTTGCTGTGCTGGGAGCTTTTGGCTACTTTGGTTACCGCTATGCCAACCCAACCCCTGCAAATAACGAACAGACAAACATAAACTCTGAAACAGAAAACAACACAGAAGAACAAAACACAGAAGGTGTAACCACCCCAGCAGAATGGCAACTGCGCTACTTTAGCTCAGAACAATGCACTGACACCAATGTGTGTAGCGATTCAGCTGACCCAGATAGAGATGGTTTAACCAACTTAGAAGAATACGAAAAGAAAACCGACCCAAACAACTCTGACAGCGATGGAGATGGGCTATCTGACGGTGATGAAGTACATGTATTTGGAGGAAGCCCTCTAACAGACCGAACAAATTCTGGGGAGGAATATAAAGATTCAGATTTTGCTATCGGCGGTTACGACATAGTAACCAATGTAAAATTCACAGAATCGCAACTTGAAGATATAAAAAGAAAGATTAAAGATAAAGGGTTGCACCAACCAACCATTAAAACTTTGGGTGCGGAAGCTTTGAAACAATATGACTTCACAGATCTAGAAGTTACTCAGGCAGGTGACAGTTCTGAAATAGATTCATCTATAGACCAGTCTCCGACAGCCAAACTATCTCGCGATACTCAACGTTCCAACAGCATCCAAAAAATTTCTGGCGGACTAATGAAATATAAATCTGCTAAAGGTAGTTTTCCTGCAACCACAGACTACAACGAAATGATAAGCCAAGTGAAGTCTTACATTTCTGTTGCAACTAACTTCGATGACCCAATTAATAAAGGGAAGTATGTATATGGCTATGTTCCTGCTAACAGTAACCAAGAATTTTCTTTGTTATATTTCAGCGAAACCCAAAATCTTGTCATAAAGTACACTAGCCAACAAGCCGAGCTAGATCAAATAAAAAATAATGCCAGTGCCTACGACGAAGAACGTCGACGCGATATAGAAAACATTGCTTTAGCACTGGGCTTGT
>CAZQWV010000059.1:0-4585 GCA_964597185.1 uncultured Candidatus Saccharibacteria bacterium | reverse complement strand
CTACGGTCCAAATTATGGTAGGGTTTTCCAAGCTAGTTTTGGGGTACAAAACTAACTGTTCCGCGGTGACTTCCCCATTCACCAGTTTAATTTGTTGCTTAGTTACGACAGCTGCAGAGAGCTTATCTTGTTCCAGTAAATCTTTAGACACTGCGGTATTTTTTTGGATTCTATTTATGCTCAATATGGCTTTAGAGTCGTATTCTACAGTGACTTGGTCTAAGTTTAGCTCTGCAGATGGATCTACAACCTTAAACTGGGTGCTATTTGGTACAGGAAAAGCCAGCTTGAGCTTGTCATTGGTATAGCTTTGCCATTGTGTCGCTGTAGAGAACAAATCTGTGCTAATAGCTTTAGTTAGTTGTTCATCTGGTTTTATCCACACCCCTTGCCTGTCTCCTACTGAGGAGCCATAGAAGTAGCATTGCAAACCATTGGTTTCCAAATCGCTTTCTCCTTTATAGCTGCATGGTTTTCCCAACACAGGCTTTTCTGTGCCAGGTTTGACCGCAGTGAACGTCATTTCTGCTACAGGTTCAGGCCAAATTACAGTTAAAAATGCTACTGTGGACATTAGCACAAAACCAAATGTTATTATGTACACTAACCTTTTATGCTCAACCATTGCTTGATTTATTTAATGGTATAGAAAATGAAAATGTGCTGCCCATGTTCTCTCCCGCACTCTCTGCCCAAATTTTTCCGCCATGAGCCTCAACAATGCCTTTGCTAACTACTAGCCCTAGCCCTGTACCTTTTCGAGATTTATCTGAAACAGTCAATTGTTTGAACTTAGAAAACAATTGGTTTAAATCTTCTCTGCTCACGCCTACCCCGGAATCTTTAATAGAAACCACTGCTTTGCTAGCAGAGCTATCGCAAACTAAGTTTACATCTATAGAGCCACTATCTGTATACTTTATAGCATTACTCAGCAAGTTGTCTATGACTTGTGAAATCCTAACTTTATCACAATTTACTGTACACTTTTCAGGGCTAATAAAATTGAGTTTTAATCTTTTCATCTCAACTTGAGCAGAAAAAGTACTCAATTGATCTTTAATAATTTCTACCAAATTGTAATCTTGTAAATTTAAGTCAAATTTACCAGCTTCAATTTTTGCTACATCTAGAAGGTCGTTAACCAAATCCAGCATGTTACCTGCTGCATTTTCAATATTGGTAATGCCTTCTTTTACTTTCTGAGCTTCTACTGCATGGTCAGGGTCAGATACATTTTTAAGTAAAGACTCGCTGGACCACCTCACTGCTGTAAGTGGAGCTCTTAGTTCATGAACCATCATAGCTGTAAATTCTTGTCGTAGTTTTTCTAATGACTTGTCTGATGTAACATCATGCATAATGACAGAGACGCCCATAATGGCATCGTTTAAGTCTTTTGCTGGGGTAATGGTGAGTTCTAAGGCTTTGTCTTTTAAAAATACTTCAGGAACTTTAATGGCTTTGTTTTTAGAAATAGCTTCTTCAATTTTTGTACGTAAATCTACTTTGCCAGCTAAAGCATTAATGACATCGAACATTGTAATTTCTTGGCCCGATGGCAACTGCAAAAGCTCTTTCACAGCAGGGTTGGAAACCAAAAGTTGGTTGTGATTATCTACCATAATAACCCCATCTGTCATGGAGTACACAACTCCACGCAACTTTTCTTGCTCGCTATCTAGCAAGCTTTGTAGCTGAGACACAGCTTTACCAGCTTCATTGGTTAAGGTGTACAAAATTCCAGCTTGTGACTGGTCGTACAAACCTTTTTTAGAAGATGACACATTGATAATGCCAAGCAACCTGTTATCTACAATTACAGGAATGTTAATGTAAGACTCTACTCTGCTTTTTAAATTATCATCTAAAATAGTGCCTGTTATGCGCTGGTCAGCATTATTTATATCTAGTTCATTACCGCAAATAGAACGGATGGACTGTGCCATATGGTTACGGACTTCATCTAGAAAATTATGGCTAACTGACTGGTGCACATGCATTTTAAAAATTATCTCTTCTGGCTTATCGAACAAAGCAAAAGATACAGTATCATATTCTAACAAACTGCCAATACTGCTAGTTATTATTTCGGTAATTTTACCTGTATCTAAAGAGTAGCCTATGCGCCCGCTAATTTCTCGGAAAACTTGAACTTGGTAAATTCTTTGTTGTAAATCTAAAGACTGGTTAGCTACACCTTGTAACCTAGCTCTTTCATGTAATACCCGACGAATATAAACAAAAAATACAATGCCGAGTAATAAAAAGTCTAAATACAAAAGTATAGTAACTATCATTCTGCTGCCTCCAACTCTGGTTTAGGTAAAGTACAAGTTAAACTAATGTTGGTAATAGGTTCGTTGTATTCTGCCCGAATATCTGGGTACTTTTCTAACAACTGATAAGTAATAAGCTGAGTTACAGGAGCTGATAAATTGTTATATCCACCAATTAAATCTTTAGTAATTAACAGCTGGTCACCTTTTAGCTCTAAAACTTCTCCACTAGAATCTATGAACAAGCCTACCACTAAATAAGCCACATCTCGGGCAACATTTGGCCCTAAAATTAACATGTGGCGACGGATAAGTTCAGATAAAAACTGTTTGTATTTTTGTGTTGGTATCATAACCAAATTTGGGCTAAATCTAGCCAAGAAATCTATGTTAATTATACCACATTTTATGCAATTTTAAAATTTATCCAAAGCGGCCGTGAGACCCTTTAACGTGACTGGTTTTAAACTCTTTCATCCTGCCAAAGCCTACTGAATCCCTAATAATATCTTTAGCTTGCCAAGCAGGAACCCTTGCTACAGTAAAGTCATCATATTTATCGTTAATTTTGTCCAGAGCCGACACCAGTCTATTGTTTTTAGCCACACTAGCAAACAAACTTTGTTGGTTAAAAAACGGTCTTAAACCTGAAACTGTTACTCCAATTAAATAAGGTTTGTCCTCTAGCCCTAAAGAGCCTTGTGCTTGTTTTAACAAGTTTATGCTTTCTAAATAAATATCTCTTCCATCGTTGAAGTAAGTATTAAATTTATGGGTAGCTCCTGAACAATTTCTATCTTTATCATGTAAGTGAACAGATAAAACATTGCCAAACAAACCGTTAACCCGAAGCCTAGCTGCCACCATTTCAGAAAGCTTATACAGTACAGGACGCAAAACTTTAGCTTGTCGGTACTGCTGAGGTATGGTATAGACATGCCCAATGGATTTAAGAGGATCTTGTTCTACTGGAGTAAAGCCTTCCTTCCAGCTACCTCTCAACTGACCCATACTGTACAAGTGGTAACCTGCTATACCAAAATGTGCCACTAATTTAGACATTGGGTAGTCGCGTAATTGCGATATAGTTTTAATACCTAAATTATTTAGTCTTTTTTCCATACGCCTGCCAATGCCAGGAATATCCGTTAGCTTCAATTTGTCATATAACTCTGCTCTGTGTTCCGGCCTAACCACCACTAAACCATTAGGCTTTTGCATATCTGAAGCTATTTTAGCAACTAGCTTATTGTCCCCTATGCCCACAGAAACTTTAAGCCAATCTCCTACTTCTTTAGTAATGCGCTGTTTAATTTCTATGGCTATGCGACTAGCTTCTAACCAAGGATCTACTTTCTCTAAGTCACCATTTTTACCAGTATTATACTTGCTTGGCCTGCGTACATAGCAAGCTTTGGTTAAATCTACAAAAGCTTCATCTATGCTATATTTCTCTACCCTGTCTGTATAATCTTCAAGTACTTTCATAAACCTTCTGGTGTATTTGCGATATACATCTGGATGAGTGGGGGTTAAAATAATTTTTGGATAAAGTTTTCTAGCTTCCCAGACTGGTGTGCCTGTTTTTATACCCCATCTTTTTGCTTCAACACTGGCAGCAATAATAATGCCTCCTAAATGCTCGCAAACCCCAACTGGTTTACCTCGCCAGCCCAAATTCTCTTGTTGTTCACAAGATGCAAAATAAGAATTCATGTCTATATGCATAATTATTTTGGGCTTAGAATTGGTCATATAACTATATGGTATACGATCGTATACCCTAAGTCAACAAAATAAAAACCGGCGTTTTGCCGGTTATTCTTTAGCTAATGGCGCCCACTTGTGGAAAAATATGATAGCAAACAGCATTGCAGCATAGTTTAACCAAAAATAGACTTTGTAAAATATTTCTAATCCGAGTATGGGGCCCAATAACACAAAATCCCACAATAATATAGATGGTGTCCAAAACACAATAGCTATTATAACCTCAAAGTTATTCAACTTCCCTGCCCGACGTACAATGCCAGTGGTAACTAAAATAGTAACCAGCAAAAATACTGTGGTCATATACCATGGATCTAAATTAAATAATTTAATAAAAAATATTTTAACCAATGATAAAAACAACAATAACCCTATGGTGCTTAGTACTAAGCTTTTTGCTGTCATATAAATTATTTAGTTGGTTTGCTAGTTGCGACTTTTTTGGTTGTTGTTCTTTTAACAGCTGTTTTAGTTGCATCTTTGGCAGGTGCTTTACTCACTGCTTTAATAGTGGTCTTTTATGCAGTGACAGCGTT
>CAZQWV010000058.1:0-4800 GCA_964597185.1 uncultured Candidatus Saccharibacteria bacterium | reverse complement strand
TAATTGGCCTTATTTCTATAGTTGGGTCGAGCAAGCCAGTCGGCCTGTTGATTTGCTCTACAATAGCAACTTTGGTTAAATCTTTTTTTATTATCGCTTTTTTATGATCAGTCACTAAATAATTTTCTTCCAAACTTTTTCTTATTTCATAAGGGGCTGGAGTAGCAGACACATACACAGCTTGTCCAACTTTGTTTTCAAATTCAGCAAATTTCATAGGCCGGTTATCTAGAGCGCTAGGCAAACGAAAACCATAATCTATCAAAGTAGATTTACGAGAACGGTCACCTTCATACATAGCTCCAATTTGCGGGATAGTTTGGTGAGATTCATCTATAAATAATAAGAAATCATCTGGAAAATAATCTATTAAAGTAGAAGGTGGGTCACCAGGGGCACGGCCATCCAAGTGGCGAGAATAGTTTTCAATTCCAGCCACAAAACCTGTGTTGGTTAGCATTTCTAAATCAAAATTGGTGCGCTGTTCAATGCGTGCAGCTTCCAGTACCTTACCTTCTTTCTTAAACTTCTTCATTTGGTCGGACAACTCTTTGCGAATTTTTTCGGCAGCTTCCTGAATTTTTTGTTCTGGGGTCACAAAGTGCTTAGCAGGAAAAATTTTGACTTCATCTAACTCTTCTATGGTCTCTCCAGAAATAATATGTAGTCTTTGGATGGACTCAACTTCATCCCCAAAAAAACTTAAACGAATAATTGTATCTTCAGAAGCAAGTACTATTTCTAAAGTGTCGCCTTGTACCCGGTAAGTGGCTCGGTGCAGGTCGTAGTCGTTGCGTTGAAATTGTAAATCGGTTAACCGGCGAAGTAGCCTATCTCTTTTTATACTCTCTCCCTTTTTTATAGTAATGGACAGTTCTAAATAATCGGTTGGACTACCTAAACCATAAATACAAGAAACCGAAGCAACGATGAGAACATCTTGTCGGGTCAGCAAAGATTGAGTAGCAGCGTTGCGTAAGCGATCTATCTCTTCATTGATTTGAGTTTCTTTTTCAATGAAGATGTCGGAGCGGGGGATATAAGCTTCTGGTTGGTAGTAGTCATAGTACGACACAAAGTAGTGCACAGCATTATCTGGAAAGAAAGTTTGAAATTCTGACGCTAACTGTGCTGCCAAAGTTTTGTTATGACAAATTACCAAAGTAGGTTTTTGAATTTCCGCCACCACATTGGCCATGGTAAAAGTTTTACCTGAGCCAGTCACCCCAAGTAAGGTCTGGTGTCGGTACCCAGATTGTAAAGATTTGACCAATCCAGTTATGGCTTGGGGCTGGTCCCCGGCTGGCTGGTAGTTGGTATGTAAATTAAACTTCATAATTTATATATTTTCTTCAAAATTGAAATGGTAAAACTTACCATATCAACTTATATCATAACAGGAATAAGAAATATAAAAAACTAATATCCATTGACAAAATGGGTAAATTATGCTATAATATATAGCTACCTTATATGGATGAAGGTGGTTTTTTTGGGCAATGTTAATGGTCTTAACTTTTGCCTTGGAACTTATCTGCATAGTCTGCAGGTGAGTAGGTTGTAACTTGTGTGATCCACAAGTGAATAGATATAACTCAGAGGAGGGTTATCATGAAAAGTAATTTTAGCAAAAACGTTAATTCGCGTTTCGGGAAGTGGATGATATTGGTAGCATACCTGTTCGGTCTCTTTCCGTTGTTTGTTTCCATAATCATACCAACCACATTAGTTGGTGGGTTAGAATCGGCAAATGAGTTGGTTCGCATTGCTTTTTTTTGGTGTTTCTTTTTGATGATCAGTATAATGCTGATTTTTATATTTAGAACGCCGGCTGAGCAGTGTAGGCTGGAGCAGTTCAAGATTTGTTTCGGGTTTGTTCCGGATGGTGACAAGTCTTCCGGGGAAAACTTTAGCTTTGTGACAGCAAAGCTTGTAGTGCTTGCCATTGACATTGAGGCAGCTTACAAGCAATTTAACCTGCTCAAAGTCGCAGAAAGCAAATATTCTGCACAGGTCATTGCTGCAGGAAAACGACAAGCAGCAATTCGCAAGGAGAAAGCGTTCGATGCTTTTCAGGAAGCGGTGACGCTCGCTGCGGAACACGGCTACCTCGACGGAGATGCCGCTAGATATACCCATAAGCAATTTATATTGGAGATAAGCAATACTTAGCTCTTCAGTAAAATTGCACACTTGTGGAAGCCGCTGGTTTTTATCGGCGGCTTCTTTTTGTCCAAAAAAAGTTTGGTGCTTGTGAATAAAAAGGTGGTATAATTTCCCCATGACTAAAGTAATTGAAGTAACTAATTTGAAAAAAACTTACCAGCTGCCCCGGGCAGACAGGAAAGCTGGAAAGCAAGAGTTTGAAGCTGTGAAAGGCACATCTTTTACAGTAAACCAAGGAGAAATTTTTGGCATTCTGGGTCCTAATGGAGCTGGTAAAACCACCACTTTGGAAATTCTAGAAGGGTTAAAGCAGCAAACCTCTGGAACTATTTCTGTGTTAGGGCTAGACAATGTTACCCAAACCAAAGATATTAAAAGCCGTATTGGGGTGCAGTTACAGTCTAGCGAATATTTTAATTTATTAAATTTAGAAGAACTCATTGAGCTATTTGGTTCTATGTATGGAATAAAGCCGAACGCTTTAGAGTTATTAGGGTTTGTAGGATTGCAAGATAAACTCCATGAAAAAGTCCAAAATCTTTCTGGTGGCCAAAAGCAAAGGTTTACTTTGGCAACTAGTTTGGTGAATAATCCAGAGATATTATTTTTAGACGAGCCTACTACTGGTCTAGACCCTAGAGCTCGCCGTGAAGTCTGGCAATTGGTGCGCAACATTAATGCCAAAGGTATTACTGTGGTTATTACCACTCACTATATGGAAGAAGCAGAATACTTATGCGACCGGGTGGCAATTATGGCAGAAGGACGCATACTGACTTTGAAAGAACCTCAGGCCCTCATTGAAGATTTATCTCACACTACCCAAATTTCTTTCTTTACAGATAGTGAATTACCAAGCGACTGGGCTAAAGATATTACAGATATAGAAAAAACTTACAGCAACTATCCGAAAGTTATTTTAGAGGTCAAAAGTTTAGATTCCATTTCTAAAATTATAGATGCATTAAGAAAGCAAAATATTAAATTTACCGGGTTTACTGTAAAGACTGCCACTTTGGAAGATGTGTATTTAGATTTAACTGGCAAAGAGTTCGGTGAAGAAGAAGGGAGGCAGTCTTAAATGAAACTTATAAGTTTTTCTCAACTGTTTCTAACTAACTTGAGACTAGTTTACCGGAATGTAGCTGGAATTTTCTGGACCATTGTCATGCCAGCATTTATTTATGTGGCTTTGTCTGTGTTACCAATTGGTAAAGCTTTAGGGGGCACAGTAGATTATTCCAACTATGTTTTGCCTGGTATTATTGCCATGGTTATTATGCAAGGTGGTATTTATGGTTTGGCTTACTGGATGATCGATTTAAAATCTCGCGGAGTCATTAAGCGTTTACTAGTTACCCCAATTAATAGAGTAGAGTTAGTTTTGTCCTTGTTGTGCTCTCGCGTGCTGGTAATTTTGGTACAAGTATTGGTACTAACCTTGGTTGGTGTTATTTTCTTTGATGCCAGTTTCGCTGGAAATGTGTTAGCGGTACTAACCTTCTCATTGCTTGGAGGTTTTATATTCTTACTTGCTGGGTTGTTCATTGCTACTTTGGCAGATAGTTATGAAGCAGCAGCTCCTATTACCACCGCAGTTGGTTTGCCTTTAACTTTCTTAGGTAACCTATTCTACCCTGTAGATGCTTTGCCTGGCATGTTACAAACAGTAGCCAAGCTACTACCAATTACTTATTTAGCAGATGGTCTACGCCAAGTTTACTTGTACCCGTTTGATTGGAATAAAGTAGCAGGGGATTATTTAGCTTTGGTTATATGGCTAATTATTGCCCTAGCCTTGGTGCTGTGGCGCTTCCGTCTTAAAGCTGAATAAAATAATTCTTGGCTTAAATACGACTAAATTAGGATTTTGCGCTTGCCAAAATTCTTTTTTTGTGCTATAATATATACTCAAAAGTTAGTTCTGAATATACAGTTGAGGAGTGAGGGATTATGTTTTTACGAAAATTTACGTTGATTTTTTTGGTTTTGTCGTTTTTGTGTCTGCCGCATGACCAGGTCAGCGGCGGCATGCTTTGGGCTGTGGTGCTCGGGGTTTTGCAAACCCTTCTCATAGTTGCCTACTTGGCAGACTGTGTGGAAGATTTTTTAAAGCTCCACGACACCAGCCGCAAGGTGAGAAACTTTTTATGGCTCGGGCTGCCCCTTGCCATTCAGGTTTTTTACTTAGACGCGGCATACGCCAGCACGGTTGGCATGCTGTGGGTGTTTACGGTTCTCATGTTGCTCATGATGAAGTTTCTTCTCATGGGCAGCGACGGTGGTAAGCAGCAAACCTGCTAACCGCCGCAAGCGACTGTCAGCAAAAGCAGTCGCGCCAAAACATTTTTCAAAACTTTCGAAAAGGACCCTGAACTTCGTGTGTCAGGGTCTCTTTTTATTTCTTCTTTTTACTAATGGTGATGTTGGGCTTTTGGCCGTAATTCAATGTAAGTTTTTTACTCGGCCGTGCTGTCCAAAGTTTTGTTAAGTTTTGCGGAATTTTTGGTTGGGGTATAACAGCAACTGGAATGGTTAACGCAAAACCCATGGCTTGAGCAATAGCTATGCCAACCCGAATGCCGGTGAACGAACCTGGTCCTGAACATACAACAATTTTCTGTAGCTGTTGAG
>CAZQWV010000057.1:0-4897 GCA_964597185.1 uncultured Candidatus Saccharibacteria bacterium | reverse complement strand
ATTCATGGAGCTTTTTGGCACAATAACTTCGGCAGACCTATGAGCCGTGGCTGCCTCACCGTGTCTTCCCCGAACATGGAACAGTTGTATAACTGGGCTCAACTTGGCACTGCCATAAATATTTACTACTAAAATGATTTTAGAAACCTACCCTGAACCTTGGGACTTTAAATTGTTGGATACTGGCAATGGTTTTAGGTTAGAACAATGGGGTAAATACCGTTTAGCCCGTCCGGACCCTCAAATTATTTGGCCACGTAGTTTAGCAGATGCAGAATGGAACAAAGCAGATGCAACATATGATGCTAAAGCAGGAAAACAACCTTGGAAAACTCAAAAAAACTTCCCTAAAACCTGGGAAGTTAAGTTTCATGATGTAAAACTTAAAGCCAGACTTACCCCATTTAAACATACAGGTATTTTTGCCGAACAATGTGCTAACTGGTCATGGATGTTGCAACACAGTGGCACTGTAAAGCTATCAAAGAGTAAGCCAATTCAGCCGGGCAAACCTTTGTCTATTTTAAATTTGTTTGCTTACTCTGGTGCAGCTAGTGTAATTTTGGCCAAAGCAGGACATTTTGTAACTCACGTAGATGCAAGTAAGCCTGCTATTGCTTTAGCTAAAGAAAACCAATTACTCAACAGGCTGCCTGGTCAATCCATTCGATGGATATTAGATGACGCAGCAAAGTTTGTGCAAAGAGAATTGAAGAGAGGCAATAAATACGACGGTATTCTTATGGACCCGCCAGCTTTTGGACATTCCCCTACAGGCAAAACTTGGAAATTTAACCATGACTTACCAGAATTGTTAAATAACTGTATTCAATTATTGTCTCCGGATGCTAAGTTTTTACTCATAAACGGATATGCCACAAATTCTTCTGCCATTGCATTGAACAATTTATTAGAAGATTCATTGGCAAAACGCCCTGAGCTAAAAGGAATAATTGAATTTGGTGAATTATGCTTGCAGCATAGTGTCTCTACTAGTAAACAAACAAAAAACCAGCGGTATATTTCCACTGGAATCTTTAGTAGATGGCATAGCTCAAAATAGTTGTTGCTACATTTCGTGCCGTTCAGAAATAAACCTACCCAAAAAGACAATAAATGCCACAGGGAGCAACAACCATACAAAACTTGCTGGGTCAGTAATGAATATGAACTTCACTAACTCGCTAAAGTTTTCTTGCACATGAATTGGCAACATTGTTAGTACAATGTTGATGAGTAAACCAATTTGCAAAAATGCAAACAATAAACTAAATGGAATAGAAATTAAATGCCGGCCGTCTGAGCCGGTTTTAAATGCGTAACGTGCCAGAAAAATAAAGAGCACCAAAAACATAATGGCAAAAGCTGTAAGTTGCTGCAGGGATAGTACTGTGATATTTAGTTGCTTTGCCACAGCTGTGCTTAAAAATGGGGCTTCTAGCACAATAAGCTTAGCCATATATATGCTAACTAGAACACTTAAAATTCTTCCCCTACCCCCTGCAAACGCATACATGGCAGCAGCTACTGCCCAAAATAGAAAAATAAACAAATCCCAAGAGGCGCTATGCCAATTGAAGCTTGTGACTAAAAACTTAAGCTGGTATAATTGTTCCATTTGTTTCTAAAATTCTGTTTTCTATATTATACCACGTCAAACCAACAAAAAGTTAAAAACTATTCTTTATAGAACTCCAGAATCCTTCATCTACTTCCACGGATTCGCCTCTTGTTTTAGCTAATTCTTTTAGTAACTCTGTTTCTTTTTTGGTCAATTTGTTTGGGGTCACTACTCTGACTGTAAGGAGCAAATCCCCTTTCTTACTGGAATTGATTATAGGGATACCTTTACCACCAATTCTCATAACATGGCCAGATTGTATACCAGCAGGAATTTTAACTTCAATTTGTCCATCCAAAGTAGGGGTTGTTATTTTGGCACCAAGAGCAGCTTGAGCAAAACTAATTGGTAAATCTTTAAGCAAATTTGCACCGTTGCGAGTAAACTCTTTGCTTGGCTTAACCTTAATAGACAGATACAGGTCTCCTGGCTGAGAGCCTTTATAACCAAGTTCACCTTCACCGTTAACCCGAATGCGTTGCCCGTTATCTATACCAGCTGGTATTTTCACCTGTAAAGTTTTTTCTTGACGCAGAATACCTTTGCCATCACATTTCTTACAAGGTTTCTCTGGAATCTTACCATCACCATCACATCTTTCACATGTAGTGGAAGACTGCATGTTACCAAAAATAGTTCTTCGGGTGGTGTGTATTTGGCCTTGCCCGTGACAAACTGGGCATGTGTTAATTTTGGTATTTGGCTCTGCTCCACTACCACTACATGTTTGGCAATTATCTTTCTTTTCCAGGGTTATGCTTTTTTCAATTCCAGCAGCAGCTTCCTCAAAAGTTAAGGTTAGGGACATTTCTAAATCTATGCCCCTGGTACGACGCTGTGTTCGGGAAGATTGCCCACCACCAAAAATATCACTAAAAATTTCTCCGAAATCAAACTCTACCCCACCGTTATTATTAAATCCACCAAATCCAAAACCACCTTGCCCACCAAAAGGATTACCACCGCCAAAACCGCCAGCACCTGGGCCGTAGCCATTGGCGCGAGCTTGTTCAAAGGTTTGTCCATACTGGTCATACTGTGAACGTTTTTCAGTATCTGACAGCACTTGGTAAGCTTCATTCACTTCTTTGAACTTTGCATCGTTTCCCTCCCCTTTATCGGGGTGGTATTTATGAGCTAGTTTGCGGTAAGCTTTTTTTATTTCATCAGCAGTTGCCCCCTTAGCAACCCCTAATGTATCATAGTAATTTGTGTTATTGGCCATAATTACATAATAAAAAGTTTGCTTTCTTAGCTAGCAGTTAGAGCCCTGACGCTTTCGAAAGCAAACATTTTATGTTAGTTATTCTGTTCTGAAACCAAAATTAGCTTCTTGTGATTGTGTGTTATCAGGAATTGGACCGAATTTTTCTTCGTATCGTTTAATATTTTCTGCCATTGCAGCAGCGATGCGCTTCATGTGACCTGGGCTCACAATAACTCTACTGCTTACGATACCTTGGCGCTGGCCGAAAAATATATTCATGAAATCTAGAATAAATTCTTCTTGATTATGGCTTATTTGAGCCATATTTGCATAAGCACCTTTCAATATGTCATCAGCAATTTTAATTTGAATTTGCTGTTGTTGCTGGCTAGCAGCAGGAGCTTGGTTAGTTTGTGGTACTATTTGAGCCATAATAATATAGTTTTAATTATTCTTTAGGTACTTCCTTATACTCTGCATCTACTGGCCCTTGGTCTGCAGTGCTTCCAGATGAAGAATCTGTACCAGCACCATCACCTGCAGCTGTAGTGTCTCCACTAGGAGCAGCGCCTGCTTCTGGTTGACCTTCATACATAGCAGCTCCAACTTTTTGAATAGCATCGGACAAAGCTTGCATTTTGGTACGTATAACTTCTAAGTCTTCTTTGTCTTTTACGTCTTTCAATTCAGTCATGGCAGTTTCTACTGCAGTTTTGTCTTCTGGTTTTGCTTTATCACCTGCATCTTTCAAAGTTTTTTCAGAAACAGATAGTAAAGTATCTGCTTGGTTGCGTATTTCTACAACTTCTTTGCGTTTGCGGTCTTCTTCTGCATGGCTTTCGGCTTCTTGCTTCATGCGTTCTACTTCATCTTTAGACAAATTGCTAGAACCTTGAATGGTAATATGCTGTTCTTTACCTGTTGCTTTGTCTTTAGCCCGAACTGTCAAAATACCAGAAGCATCTATGTCGAAGGTAACTTCCACTTGAGGAATGCCACGAGGGGCTGGTGGAATACCATCTAAAATGAAGCGTCCTAAGGACTTGTTGTCAGCAGCAAATTCGCGTTCACCTTGCAGCACATGAATTTCAACAGAAGTTTGGTTGTCTGCAGCGGTGGAAAATGTTTGAGACTTAGAAGTTGGTACTGTGGTGTTGCGGTCAATGAGAGCTGTGCGAACTCCGACTAAAGTCTCCAAACCTACAGTCAATGGAGTAACGTCAAGCAATAAAATTTCTTTGCCTTGAACATCACCGCCTAGAACGCCTGCTTGCACAGCAGCACCTTTAGCTACAGCTTCCATTGGATCTACCCCACGCTCTACTTGCTTGCCAATATAGTCTTCTACAAACTTCTGTACAGAAGGCATGCGAGTTGGGCCACCAATTAAAATAATTTTATCTACTTGTTGTGGAGTGAATTTGGCATCATTCAAAGCTTGTTCCAAAGGCTGGCGCATACGTTCAATGATTGGTTTAACCAATTCTTCCAACTTGGCGCGGGTGATTTTCATTTGTAAGTGCTTTGGGCCAGAAGCATCTGCAGTAATGAATGGCAAATTCAGTTCAGTTTCCAAAGTAGTAGAAAGTTCAATTTTAGCTTTCTCAGCAGCTTCACGAACCCGGTTCATAGCCATCTTATCTGCAGTTACGTCCACGCCACTTTCAGCTTTGAAAGAGTTGGTAATGTAATCAATTAAAGCTGTGTCCATGTCTTTACCACCCAAAGCAGTGTCTCCAGAAGTAGACTTCACTTCAAAAGTTGCTTGGCCATCTACTTCAGAAAATTCCATAATGGTCACATCCAAAGTTCCACCACCAAGGTCAAACACTAAAATTTTCTGGTCATTGGCTCCAGTTTTGTCTAAACCGTAAGCGAAAGCAGCAGCAGTTGGTTCATTAATAACCCGAACTACTTCTAGACCAGCAATTTCACCAGCTTGCTTCGTAGCTTGTCGTTGAGCATCATCAAAATATGCTGGTACAGTAATAACAGCTTTTTCTACTTTGTCACCAATAAAGCTTTCAGCATCGCGCTTAATCTTTTGCAAAATAAAAGCGCTAATTTGT
>CAZQWV010000056.1:0-5093 GCA_964597185.1 uncultured Candidatus Saccharibacteria bacterium | reverse complement strand
AGCAAACTACCGCATAGACAATGACCAAGATTTACAACATTTGTACCAACAAATCGAACATATTTTAGAACAAGAACACTATGGCCAGAGCAACTAAACAACCAAAGCAAAAAGGCAAACTCATTGTGCTAGATGGAACAGATGGAGCAGGAAAGACCACTCAAACACAAATGTTAGTAGAAACCTTAACTCAGAGTGGTTACCAAGTAGAAGTCGCGGATTTTCCAAAGTACGGGTCCAAGTCTGCTGGCCCTTTAGAAGAATACTTGTCTGGCAAATATGGACAGTTAAATCCTGAAGCTTCTTCAATTTTTTATGCTGTAGATCGACTGGATGCATCGCAGCAGCTGCACCAATGGTTAGATGAAGGAAAAATTGTAGTATCTAACCGTTATGTCACAGCCAATGCAGGCCACCAAGGTGGTAAAATTGAAGATAAAGCTGATAGATTAAAGTTTTTTAAATGGTTGAATAATTTGGAGTACAATATTTTTGGTATCCCTAAACCAGATTTAAATATTATTTTGCATGTACCAGCCAAAGTTGGCCAAGCCAGAGTAAAAACCCGAGGCAAAAAAACAGATATACATGAAACAGATATTAAACATTTGCAAAATGCTGAGAAAGTATATTTAGAAATTGCTGGATTGTTTCCCAATACACGTCTGGTAGAGTGTGCTGAAGGTGAAGACATGCTCAGCCCAACAGAAGTACACAACCAAGTTTGGGAATATGTTAGACGCATTGCTCTAAAAGACCTACCCGCCAACTAACTTTTACTATTAAAGAAATAAATATATGTCAGACCAAAACATAAACCCAACCGACAGCCAATACCATGCTTTGTTAAAACACATTATGGAAAATGGTACTGGCAAAGACGACCGCACAGGCACTGGCACACGCAGTGTATTTGGTTACCAGATGCGTTTCAATTTAGCAGAAGGCTTTCCTCTTATTACTACCAAAAAAGTTCATTTGAAATCTATTATTTATGAACTGTTGTGGTTTCTAAAAGGGGATACCAACATTAAGTGGCTCAATGACCGAGGTGTAACAATTTGGGATGAATGGGCAGATGAAAATGGGGACCTTGGTCCAATTTACGGCAAACAATGGACTGCATGGGAAGGCAAAGACGGCACCAAAATAAACCAAATAGCTAATGCAGTAGATTTAATTACTAACAACCCTACTACTCGGCGCATTATTGTTTCTGGCTGGAATGTGGGTGATTTGCAAACTCTAATTAAAGGACAAAAAACTGCACCGCCTCCATGTCACACCATGTTTCAATTTTATGTGGCAGATAATAAACTCTCATGCCAACTTTACCAGCGCAGTGCGGATGTGTTTTTAGGGGTGCCGTTTAACATTGCTTCATACGCACTCCTTACCATGATGATGGCCCAAGTAACAGGGCGCCAGCTGGGAGACTTTGTCCACACTTTTGGCGATGCTCATATATACAACAACCATGTTGAACAAGTAAACTTGCAACTTTCCCGTGAATCCAGACCACAACCAACTATGAAACTTAACCCAGATGTTACAAATATTTTTGGTTTTCAGTTTGAAGATTTCAAACTTGAAGGATACGACCCGCATCCTGGCATTAAAGCGCCAATAGCAATTTAATTGTTATGGCTAATTTGCAAACTTATAGAATGAAAAATCAATGATTATATTAGGACCGGTTGCAGTAGCTCAAAATAGAGTAATTGGTGGTGACAACGACTTACCTTGGTATTTGCCTGAGGATTTGAAACATTTCAAAGAGATTACCATGGGTAAAACTGTACTTATGGGCAGGAAAACCTATGACTCTATTGTAAAGCGTTTAGGCAAACCTTTGCCTGGAAGAAAAAATGTTGTCATTACCAGAGACAAAAACTTTGCAGATAGACCAGATGTTCCTGGCGAAGTTTTAGTATTTCACGATTTAGATTCAGCATTTAATGCTTTGGTTTTTGGGCCTAACAAAGAAGATGTTTATGTTATAGGTGGAGCTCAAATATATACAGCGTGCATGCCCAAAGCTGAAAAGATGTTTATGACACATGTTCATGGAGAATACCCAGGGGACGCTTTTTTCCCAGAAGTTAATTGGGACGAGTGGGACAAGATTGAAGACGAACAACATGACCAATATAGTTTCGTAACTTATATAAGAAAACAATAGTTATGGAAAAAGAACGCGTTGCGCCAGAGCAAGAAACAAACATAACTGATTCAAAACCTGAATTAGAAACAGTCGAGACTACAACACAGCTCAAACCTGGCGAGTCTATTTACCAAAAACCAGTTACTCCTGAATATGAAGTACCTGGCATTCATAAAATGTATGTTGAAGTTATTTTCCAAAAACTTCTAGAGCAAAGTCTGGCAGATAAAAGACAAGTTGCAATTTTGCGCAAATTTTATTTAGAACATAAAAGTGCTGACCAAGTTAACATTGAAATTCAAAAACAATATGGTACTAAAGCTGGATTTCATCCAGATAAGATAGACAACATAATTTATCCAATTATTCAAGAAGTTAAAGAAAAGTTTGGTTACGATTTTACAAGCTCCGATGTTGTTACAACAAGTAGAAAACTGGATAAAAATATGGCATTTGTTAAGTCAGCAGTAGATAAAAAACCTGTTAATTCGGGGGTCTTAACACAAGCCAGAATAGACAAAGGCGGCTGGGAAAATCACCCAAAAGAAAGCAGATTTAAAAAGTTTTTACGTAATTTTTTTGGAGGCGGTTAGAGGTAATGAGAGGATATTAATATATTTAATAAAAATGTCAGAATTAAAATCTGAATACAAAAAATTTTATAAAACCTTAAGCGCAGAGCAAAGAGCAGAAATTCCTTCTGAGGAACTACCTCAGACCTCAGAGGAAGCAGGATTGGAAAATATTAGTCTACCTTCACCTGAAGATGAATATATTGCTTCTTTAGATAAAAAAATGATAGAAGGCTTGGTTTTAAAACTAGATAAATTACCAGAGCGTAATAGAACAATTTTCTTAAAGCATTTAAAGCTGGGTTATACGCCTTTGGAGTTAAGCCAAGAGTTTGATTTAAGCTTGGGACGAATCCACGGTATTATTGATGAAGTTAGAAAAACTCTTATTATTGAACTCAAAATTAAAAGCAAACTCATAGTTGGTACCACACAGCAAAATCGTGAAGATGAAAGGGTGGTAAGGAACAATAGAATTGCGTCGGCAAAGTTAGCTAAACCAAAAAGACAAGCTACTCTAGATAGGCACAGGCAGTATGAGGACACCAGAGAAGAATTTAAATCTCAAAACCAAAAACGAGAACAGGAAGCTGGCAAGACTGTTATGGGAAGAATAAAAAAATTGTTAAAGGGTATATGGCGAAGAAATGAATAACATTATAGAAAAACTAAAAGCTCTATTAGACAATATATCTGAATTAAAATCCCACTTAGATTTAGCGGTCAAACAAAAGCGCGCCACACAGTTGGGACAGCAAATGCAGGAACCAGACTTTTGGCAAGACAACGAGACAGCTCAGAAAGTAAGCCAAGAATACACACAAACACAAGAGTTTGTGGATTTTTGGAATAACCTAGAAGCTGACACAAAAGAATTGCTATCCATAGCAGAACAGAATACAGATGAATCTGAAGAAACTATACAATATTTAGGAACACAAACAGAAGAATTGCAAAACAAGTATGATAAAAACAGGTTCATTGCATTGCTCTCTAAAAAATATGACGACCACAATGCAATTGTTGCCCTACACGCTGGTGCAGGAGGAGTAGATGCTCAAGATTGGACCGAAACACTATTACGTATGTACTTACGGTTTGCAGAAAAGCGTGGCTTTAAAACAGAAGTTATAGAAATGAGCCATGGCAGTGATGCAGGTATTAAGTCTGTGTTATTTTCTGTAAAAGGACCTTATGCATATGGATTATTAAAAAGCGAGGCTGGGGTGCACCGGTTGGTACGTCAAAGCCCATTCAATCCAGCCCATACCAGAGAAACCTCTTTCGCTTTACTAGAATTGTTACCAGAGTTAGAACAGCAAGAGCAAATTAGCTTAGATCCAAAAGATTTAAAAATTGAAGCCAATACTTCCTCAGGGCACGGTGGACAAAGTGTTAACACAACCTATTCAGCCATTCGCATAACCCATATCCCAACAGGAATAAAAGTAAGCATTCAAAATGAAAGAAGTCAACATCAGAACAAAGAACTGGCTATGAAAATTTTGGCAGCCAGATTGCAAGCTCTAGAAAACCAAAAGTTAGCAGATGAAAAAAATGAATTACGTGGGGAATTTAAATCTGCTGAATGGGGCAACCAAATTCGTAGTTATGTCTTGCACCCATATAAAATGGTGAAAGACCATAGAACTGACCAAGAAACCAGTGACCCGGATTCAGTGCTAGATGGCAACTTAGACGAGTTTGTAGAAAAATACTTAGAAGCTACCGCAAAATAGAAAACCGGTCCAAAAAAACAAGGACCGGCTTTCGTCAAATAGATTTATAGCTGCAGCAAGCGTTAAACATTTTGAGACAGGTCAAACCTTTGCTCAAAAAATGTTTTCAGCTCTGCCTGTAAATTGGCAAGATTGTCTCTGTGTTTGTGGTAAGGAAAAACAAAGACATCCTGCCCGAACAAGTCTTCCCTGTATTCGTCTAGCGAAAAAACAATTTTCACTTTGTCTTCATACAGCGAAGAGCTGTTAAACAAGCTCAATGCTGTATGCATGAAAGCAAAAACTATTACTGTGTCCGCATCAACTGAGCGAGGGAGAAAACTTGGGTCAATGTCCCCATATGCTGTTCTGCCCTCAAAATAGGAAACATTAAGCTCCCCAAGATTAGCGTTAACAGCCCGTGTGACATTTAAAAAGTCACTCAGGCTAAAATCTTTTGTCGGAAAGGGAATATATGTAACTATATTCCCAAATCTATTGCTCATCGTAGCCTCCTCTAAAATTTACAGCTGTTACCCCTGCTGTATAGGGGAAATTTATTACAAACGGCTATATTGTGCCATAACCAGGCAAGTCACGCAAGAGGGGATAAAAACTCCGGTAACTAGTAAATTGTGG
>CAZQWV010000055.1:0-5179 GCA_964597185.1 uncultured Candidatus Saccharibacteria bacterium | reverse complement strand
TTTATCTGGAGTCATAACAGGGTCACCAGAAGCTGGTTTCAATAAATTATGAGCAGATACCATACTTTCACGAGCTTCTTTTTGAGCAGCATCGGTTACTGGTACGTGAACAGCCATCTTGTCCCCATCGAAGTCAGCGTTGAAAGCTGCACAAACCATTGGGTGAAGTTGAATAGCTTTTCCTTCAATAAGAATTGGTTGGAAAGCTTGGAACCCAAGTCTGTGCAAGGTAGGAGCACGGTTTAACAGTACGTAGTGATCTTTGGTAACTTCTTCCAAAATATCGTAAACTTCTGTGCGACCTTGTTCAATTAAACGGTTAGCACTACGAACATTATGTGCGTATTCGCGAGAAATAAGTTTTGAAATTACGAATGGTTTAAATAATTCTAAAGCCATTTGTTTTGGCAAACCACACTGGTGCAACTTCAAGTGAGGACCAACAACAATAACAGAACGTCCAGAGTAGTCTACGCGTTTTCCAAGCAAGTTCTGACGGAAGCGACCTTGCTTACCTTTAAGCATATCTGCCAAAGAGCGCAACTTGCGTTTCTGTCCGGTAGATGCAGTAACTTCTTTTCCGTGTCTAACAGAGTTATCAATCAAAGCATCAACAGCTTCTTGCAACATACGCTTTTCATTTCGGGTAATAACTTCTGGTGATTTAATTTCCAAAAGTTTCTTTAAACGGTTATTACGGTTAATAACTCTACGGTATAAATCGTTCAAGTCAGAAGCTGCAAAACGTCCACCATCCAACTGCACCATTGGGCGCAAATCTGGAGGAATAACTGGTAAATGGCTAATTAACATCCATTCTGGTCTTAGGCCTGAATTAATTAAAGATTTAACCAGTTTCAAACGACGTAAAATTTTCTTAGCAGCTTGGCCTTCAGTATTTTGTAACTCAGTAGTTAACTCTGCTGCTAATTCTTCTAAATTAATTTCTTCTAGTAAAGCTTTAAGAGCTTCTGCACCAATTCCAGCTGTGAATACAGGTCCATATTTCAAAGACAAATCACGGTACTGTAATTCTGAAATGATTTGCATTTTCTTCAAGGATTTTAACTCACTGCGAGCTTGGTCGCGAATGCTTTCAAGATTATCAATTTCTTTTTGCCATAAATCTTTGATACGGGTAATTTCTGCATCAATTTCTGCACCCAACACATCTGCATCTTTTTTACCGCCAGACTGCTGCATCTCTGTGCGAGTTTTAGCAATCAAAGTTTCGTAACGGGATTCAATCTCTTTCTTCTTAGATTTAAACTCACCTTCAATTTGTTCCATGGTTGCTTGGCGAGCCTCTTCGTCAACCGAAGTAATGATGTAGGAAGCAAAATAAACCAAACGTTCTATTTCTTGCATACCTAAGTCTAAAATCAAACCGAGACGACTTGGTACGGAACGCAAAAACCAAATATGAGCAACAGGAACAGCCAAAGTAATGTGTCCCATGCGCTCACGCCGCACACTGGACTTAGTTACTTCAACACCACACTTGTCACAAACAATATTTTTGTAACGAATTCTCTTGTATTTTCCACAATAACATTCCCAGTCTTTGATTGGACCAAAAATCTTTTCATCGAACAACCCGTCTTTTTCAGGACGTTGAGTGCGATAGTTGATGGTTTCTGGTTTGGTAACTTCACCATGAGACCACTGGAGTATAGTTTCTGGGCTAGCCAGTTTGATCTTTACTCCTTTAAATTCTTCAGTTTGCGTGAACATAAGTGTTGCTTAAAAATAAAAATTGATAAAATTATAACCCTAACGCCATTATAATTTTCAGCAATATCGGGGCAGGGGTCCCGCGTTGCTGAAAACTATAATGGATGTATGTGTTCTATTTTTTGTCCTTTTTCTTTTTGTCCTTTTTAACAGGTTCGTCGAACAAGGATGGACCTTCCATAACTACTGGTTGTGGTACTTCAGGTGCATCTGGGTCAACATTTACATCTCTTTCATCGCCTGCTGACATAACACCATTTGTTCCAAGCAATTCAACATCCAATCCAAGGCTTTGCAATTCTTTCACTAACACACGGAAAGACTCAGGGATGTTAGGTTTGCGAATTGGTTCACCTTTAACAATAGATTCATAGGTTTTACTACGGCCAACAACATCGTCTGACTTTATAGTCAACATTTCTTGCAAAGTATGAGCGGTACCATAACCTTCCAAAGCCCATACTTCCATTTCCCCGAATCTTTGTCCCCCAAATTGAGCTTTACCACCAAGAGGCTGTTGAGTAATTAAGGAGTAAGGCCCTGTGGAACGAGCGTGCATCTTGTCGTCTACTAAATGGTGGAGTTTCAACATGTAAGCAACACCAACAGTAACTCTTTCATCAAAAGCTTCACCAGTTTTACCATCGTACAAAGTTACTTTTCCATCTTCTGCAATACCAGATTTTGCTAACTCTTCTTTAATCTGTGGTTCAGTAATACCGTCTAATACTGGTGTAGCATATTTCATGCCCATGCGTTGAGCAGCAAAACCTAAGTGAGTTTCCAAAATCTGACCGAGGTTCATACGGGAAACCACACCAAGAGGATTCAAAATAATTTCCACTGGTGTACCATCTGCCATATAAGGCATATCTTCTACAGGGATGATTTTAGAAATAACACCTTTGTTACCATGACGTCCAGCCATTTTGTCACCAACTTGGATTTTGCGAAGCACAGCAACAGAAACCTGAATAGAACGAATAACACCAGATGGAAGCTTGTCGCCCTGGTCGCGATTAAATTCGCGAATGTTAACTACTTTTCCATATTCACCATGAGGCAAAGTTAAAGAAGTATCTTTCACATCACGAGATTTTTCACCAAAAATAACACGCAACAACTTTTCTTCAGCTGTTAAATCGGTTTCACCTTTTGGAGTAATTTTTCCTACTAATATATCTCCAGCTTTTACTTGTGCACCTATTCTAACTACTCCATTTTCATCTAAGTTTTTCAGTTTTTCTTCTCCAACATTTGGAATATCACGAGTCACAACTTCTGGACCGAGTTTGGTATCACGAATATCAATTTTGAAATCTTCAATATGAATAGATGTAAATCTATCTTCTTGGACCAAGCTAGATGACAACAAAATAGCGTCTTCATAGTTACCACCTTCCCATGACATGAAAGCGATGCGAATATTCTGACCCAAAGCCAATTCACCATGTTCAGTAGAAGTACCATCTGCAAGCACATCACCAGCTTTAACTTTCTGACCTTTTTCTACTCTTGCAATTTGGTTGCTGCAAGTTCCAGAGTTTGTACGGATGAATTTAAGTAATGGATATTCTTTTTTCTTACCAGCAGAATTAGTAACAGTAATCAAATCTCCACGAACACTAGTTACTTCTCCATCTTCTTCAGCCAAAATAACTTGTCCAGAATCACGAGCAGCTTTACCTTCCATACCAGTTCCAATTAATGGAGCTCTTGGATCAATAGTAGATACAGCCTGACGTTGCATGTTGGATCCCATCAAAGCACGGTTAGCATCGTCATGTTCCAAAAATGGAATTAAAGATGTGGTAACAGAAATAATTTGTTTTGGAGAAATATCAACACAATCCAATTCATCAACAGGTGCAATAGAAGGAACACCATGCACACGAACAGCTGTACGTTCTTCTACAAAGTAACCATTTTCATCTACTTCTACATTAGCTTGACCAATGGTTAGCTTTTCTTCTTCGTAAGCATCCATGTATTTAATAGTGTCAACCAAACGAGCTTTGACGCGAACCTGTTCCAAATCGGTTACATTAGTCATGGCTTTGGCATGGTCTGCAGTAATTTTTTGACCAGCTTCTACTATAACTTTACCTTTATCATCTTTAACATCAAACAAAGCGATTTCACCTACAGCATCTTTGCCATCATTCTTAGCAAATCTTTTTGTTAAACGGTATGGAGTTTCTAAAAAGCCAAAATCATTCAAACGAGAGTAAGTTGCCATGTGAGCAACCAACCCAATGTTTGGACCTTCAGGTGTAGTAATAGGACACAAGCGACCATAGTGACTGCGGTGAACGTCACGAACTTCGAAGCCTGCACGTTCGCGAGACAAACCACCAGGACCCATAGCAGACAAACGACGTTTGTGTTCCAATTCAGCTAAAGGATTTGTTTGGTCCATGAACTGAGAAAGTTGAGATGAAGAGAAAAATTCTTGCATAGCAGCAACAATCGGACGCACGTGAATAAGTTGAGCTGGGGTTACTGTATCTAAATCTGCCAAAGACATACGATCTTTAGCGATACGGGCCATGCGAGCTAACCCTACACGATAACGAGTTTGAATGAGTTCCCCTACTGCACGAATACGACGGTTAGCTAAGTGGTCAATATCGTCTCCTGGTTGTTGAGAATTATTTAACTTAATAATTTCACGTACAGCTGCAACTAAATCTTCTTGGGTTAAAATACGGCTGTCATTGTTTTGATCGAAACCAATTCTTTGATTGAATTTGTATCGTCCAACTTCAGATAAATCGTATCTTTCAAAATTGAAGAACATCGCAGTGATAAGAGAGCGAGCATTGTCTACAGTTGCTAAATCTCCAGGACGAATTCTTTTATATACTTCTTTGAAACCTTCATCTGCATTGGTAGAGGCATCCTTTTCTAAAGTGGTTGCAATATATTTTACATCTGGGTTAGTATCTATATCTTTAAATACTTCCAAAATTTCTTCATTGCTAGATAATCCAAAAACGCGCAACAAAGCTGTAATAGGAATTCTGCGTTTGCGATCAATTTTTACACCAATTACACCAGCGTTATCTGTATCAAGTTCTAACCAAGCACCTCTGTTAGGTACTATTTTGGCTCCATACAAATTTTTGCCACGTGAAAATTCAGATGTAAAAAATACACCTGGGGATTTAATCGATTGGGATACAACAACACGCTCCACACCATTGATAACAAAAGTACCGCGTGGAGTCATGAGGGGGAAATCCCCAAAATAGACATCTTGAGTTTTTGTTTTGCCAGTTACCTTGTTAACTAATTTAGCGCTAACGTAAAGAGGAGCTTCAAATGTAGTATTGCGCTGTCTGGAAGTGTTTTCATCATACTTTGGCTTATCGAAAAAATATTCACCAAAGGAAAGTTCTAAATTCTTACCAGTGAAATCTTTAATGGAATTAATTTCTGCCAA
>CAZQWV010000054.1:0-5359 GCA_964597185.1 uncultured Candidatus Saccharibacteria bacterium | reverse complement strand
CAAGCCCGGCAAACCATTGCCAATATTTTACAGGCCAACCCTAAAGAAATTGTTTTTACAGCAGGCGGGACAGAGAGTATTAACCTCGCTATTTTTGGAGTTGCCAGGCAATATGAACTCGACCATAAACAAAAAGGGCATATTATCTCTACTACTACAGAACACCACGCAGTACTGCATTCCCTAGAAGCTTTAAAACAGGAAGGCTGGAATATAACTTTAATAGATGTAAATAGAGATGGGGCGGTTAAGCTAGATGAGCTTAAAAAAGCTGTAAAGAAAAATACAGTTTTGGTTAGTGTGATGTATGCCAACAATGAAATTGGTACCATCCAGCCCATTGCCGAAATAGGGAAGTGGCTGGCTGGGTTAAATAAAGCCCGCTCTGCTAAAAAACTCTCCAAAATATATTTTCATAGTGATGCTTGCCAGGCTGGGAACAGTCTAGATTTAACCAGCTACAAATTAGGTGTAGATTTACTCTCAGTTAACGGCAGTAAAATTTATGGGCCCAAGCAAACAGGGTTTCTATATGTAAAATCTGGGACTCCACTCAGACCACTCATTTTTGGTGGTGGTCAGGAAAAAAACTTACGTAGTGGGACGGAAAATGTAGCAGGAAGTGTTGGCTTAGCCACTGCTTTACAATTGGCTCAAAAAACGCGAGAAGCTACTAACAAAAAAGTTAGAACTCTGCGCGACTGGCTGTTAACAAAAATTTTAAAAAGCATTAAGGGTGCGGAACTCAATGGCATAGATGACCGCAAAGTTAAAGCCAACCCGCATTTACTGAACCAGGGACTGCAAAGACTACCAAATAATATCAATGTATCCATAGCTGGGATAGAAGGGGAGGCTGCCATGTTTTACCTAGACAGCTACAATGTGGCTGTGTCCACAGGAAGTGCCTGTACCTCCACTTCAACAGACCCATCCCATGTGCTACTAGCCTTAGGCAAAACCCAAGAACACGCTTACTCAAGTTTGCGCATAACTCTAGGGGACAGTACCACCAAAGCAGAAGCAGAATACGCCTTGAAAGCCCTGCAAATTGTGGTTCAACAACTGCACAAAATCAAGAAATAAACACAAAAATATAGTACAATTAAGTTATGAGCAAAACATTTTCCCTACCAGATTACATAGAACAAGAATTGGCCAAACTCAACAAAGAAGCTGAACAAAATTTAGCAGAATTAGCAACAGAACAAACCCAACTGTCTGCTAAATTAAATACGTCTTTAACAGAACTGTTACGGAGCAAAATGTCATGAGCGAAACACCAAAACACCCAGAACCAGAAAGTTTAGCTTCTGCCGAAGCAAACCCTGGCATAGACTCTGAAACACAAAGCAAGGAACAACGAGAAACTTTGCATGAATTGCGCATCAAAATTCGTGATGCCAAATCTTTTATATTGCGAAAAGCACAAACCATAGCAGAAAAAATATCGGGAGATATTAAGCTCAATGAAGAGCTATACAGTAAACTAGAGCCGCAAATTGAACCAAATCGCAAAGCTGTGGTTGAAAGTGACCACGAAGTTTTGTTGAATGTATTAAACAAAATTGAAGACACTGAAAAATTTTATTTTGAAGAATATGACGAACTAGAAAGGCTGTCTCGCATAGATATAAAAGATTATGCAAACATGACAGCAGAACAGTATGCAGAAATGCCTAAACGAGAGCAACATGTGTTGTACGAAATGGGGGGAGTGAGGAAAGCTATAACAGAAACCAATGACCCAGATAAACTTCTAGCTTGGGCGAGTTTTGATAATGCCAGATATGTAACTGATCAATATAAAAAAATCATTAGAGACAAGCTCATAAAACAAGCACAAAAGCACGTTGGTGTTAGAGACAGTAAATCGGATTGGTATATGTTGTCCTATGAACCATATGAAAAGTTTCAACTCCAAACAGGTTTTACGGATGATATGAACAAAGCTTTGTCGTACAGAGAACTAAACCATACCATGACTGAACCAAAAGCTGCGGAGTTTTTTGAAAGCAGCTTTAGAAAAGGAGAGTATATTGGCAGTTTGATGATGATAAATAACTATTTAAAATATGTGCCTGAGGACAAGCGAAACGCAGAACTTTTAGCTAAAGCCAAAAGCAAATATATTGCAATAACAGCAGGGTCAGAAGAAACAGCAAAGGCATACGAAACTATAATTGAACAATTAGAAAAACAAGACTCTGTAACAGCAAAAGTTTTAAATTCCTTATATGAAAGGGACATGGGTGTAGACCCGTTTGGT
This sequence comes from uncultured Candidatus Saccharibacteria bacterium, assembly GCA_964597185.1. Taxonomy (GTDB): domain Bacteria; phylum Patescibacteriota; class Doudnabacteria; order UBA920; family UBA920; genus CAYQEU01. The sequence continues at coordinate 3,090 of CAZQWV010000054.1, read as the reverse complement.
AACGGAGCTCCTGTTTATGAGAAAAAAGAACGGGTACTACAAGCAAGACTGCTGGCTATATTACAATCACCGGAACGTGGGCATGACTATTTAAATTATTTTGTGAATAAGTGCGGAATAAGAAATTTGGATAGATTTTCTTTAGGATTTTTAGATAAAGTTTATGCAGACAAAGACAATACAGAGAAACCATATGGGTTGCTCATTTTAGCCAGAGCAGACCACAATGGTGCTTTTGGCCATGATGTACAAATGTACGATGAATTCTACAAAGATATGGAAAAGTACGGGCAAAGACTGCTCATTGCCGAAGCTAGCAGTGACAAGGAGCTGTTACAACAAATTCAAGCTGCTTACACGCGTTCAGGACAGAAAAAAATGGGCTTCATGGTAATTGGTGGTCATGGCACGCCGGACAATATTCAACTTGGTAGCTACGAAAACGTCCACAAAAAAACTCCAAAACGAAGTGGAGATTTTCAGAAGGATGAAGACTCTCATATTCGCATGAGCATTAGAGCATCGAGAAAATATATTGAACCCAAAGCAGAAGTTTTGGCCATGTCATGTTCAACAGGAATGGTTAACCAAGAAAGCACATACCCAATAGCTAAAGCTGTAGCTATGAGAACAGGGCTAATAACCAAAGGTCTGAGCAAACCGTTAGCATCCACTGGACTTCACGCCATATTAAATAGTGAAGGTAAAATTGAACTGTCTTTAAAAGTCATGGAAGGAATGGGGGAGAGAAGGCGTAAATCTCAAGCAGAAATTAGAACAGTAGCAGATGTAAATCGTTTTGAATCTAAAATATATAGACCGGAAGAATACGACCATTTTACTAGGTCTGCTAAACCTAATCCATTCAAAAAAAAGGGCTAAGTTTTCCCCTTCACAAAATTTTTAGTTTGTGGCATAATGCCGCTAACGCATTCTGCGTTGTTTTTTTAAAATGGCTTACGGTGCCATAAACCGGATTTGTAGAGGAGGACACGGATCTTGCTAATTTTATTCGTTGTTTTTTGCGTTTTGGGTTTTTTTGCCGCCCTGTTCCCAAGGCAAAAAGTCCGCTTCGTGCAAGACTTTGGAGCTGCATTAACCTTCGGGTTTTTGCTGGCTCACACAGCCTTTGCTCCCGACTATCTTGTCCCTGGAGATGCAGTTTTCATCTCCACCATTCCCAGTATTTGCTGGCTACTCGGTAGGGTAGTAAGCAACATGTGGGCTGAAAGTTCACAGAACTGGGAGTATTTCTATTGGCTTACAGACGCTTTCCCAGTGTTTGTAGCCAACCACGAACCTCTTTCGTGTGAAAACACGGAAGAATCCACAACAAATGCGGAAACCCTTCCGCAAAACGTTTCAACGGCAACCCTGCCGTTGGACTAACAACAACCAAAATAATTTTTAGCTTCCACAATAAGACAACCTCACTGTGCTGTATCGGGGTTGTTTTGTTTTGCCTGGCTTTCTACAGAGTATGAGTATAGCTATTGATTTTGAGCTCATAATTAGCTATACTTAGCCATAATTCAAAAGGGGATTTTACAACACTAAGTTTGTGGTTTTCTTTGTTTTCTGCGGGATTAGGAGTAAAAAAATGGAACAAGTAGAGCCCATCGTGCTTGAGGTTGTTATCTCAACCTTATCAGATATACAATACGATTTCATCCGAGAAATTGACAGCTCGGATTTCAGACAGAGGATAGTGAAAGAAGTCTTAGGCAGTAGAACTCTTCAGCTCTACAGTCTGAGACCTGCTGACTTTCTCTTGATGCCTGTGGTCACAGCTGTTGACGCAAGAATCGAAAAAGACAGCAAGCCCGCCGCTTTCGGGTGTTATGTCCAAATGAAAAATTTGGACCAGCCAGATTGTGACCGAATCGCAGCGGCAGCTCATATGCTGAGCAACATGTATCGAATCGCGATTGAAGGTCGCCTCACAACACAGGCCGAATTTGACCTTAGAGTCACAGTCAAAAACAAACGGAGTTTCGGCAAGAATGAACTCCTTTACCACTCAGTCTCAACTAGTGGGAAAGGGAAAATGTTGCCCAGATTTGAAGAGACTGGGCAATACCGGTGTTAACTTCTACCTTCTTCGATTCAACTTAAACCCGAACCACAAACAAACTTCAAATAAAAAAGACCTCAATATCCGCAGTATTGTTTGGTCTTTTTTGTTTTATCGCATTTTTTATTTATCACATACACCATCTGCCCATAAACCAATTTTGTTTACTTTGGCGTTTTGCTCTGCAATCTTAAATGAACTTTCATGTTTGTGATGCACTCCATAGGAATTTTCATAAGCATACCCTTGCGCAACTAAATACAAATTCACATTTATTTCTTCATTGTTGTCGTTGTCATTATTGTCCCAGCCATCCGATATATAAACATAACGTAGTAGTCGGCCATATTTGTCTCGGTCACCTTTAGTTACATCTCCTTCAATTCTAACCATTTTGTTATTTAGTAAACTTGTGGTTTTCTCTGTTGCTTGCTGTCCAAAACACTGTGGACTAACTCCTGGAGCCACAGTTTCTGGAGTATCAATGCCAATCAGTCTTACCACCTCTTTTCCAGATTGAGTTTGAATATGAACTGTATCACCATCTACCACTTTCTCAACTTTATATACACCATTTTTTACAGAAAAATTATTGTCATTAGGTTGTGCGTTAACTAAAGTTTCACTGGTTAGGGGATTGAGTGAGTTATTTTTCAGCTCTTGGGTTGCCACCACCCTAAACCTACCAACAACACAAGCACCCACACCCCTGCCAGTGTAGGCTTATTGGCTAAATTCTTTAAAGCTGTTTGTATGTTTTTATCTTGCCAATTCATATTTAAAGTATAGCAAGACCGTTGACAGTAAGGCTAATTTGTCGTATTATTAAACACAATTTAAAAGGGGATTTTAATTGAATTTGTATACACTTTTTATTCTGCGTATAAGCTCTTGAAAGAGCGGGAGAAACTTATGAAAATTGAAGTCGTTATAAGTGGCAACTCACCAGAAGAAGTGGTGAGAGCCGTAAACAGCCCAGATGTGGTGCAAAGCATCGTCAAGGATGTGGTGCAAAA
>CAZQWV010000053.1:0-5493 GCA_964597185.1 uncultured Candidatus Saccharibacteria bacterium | reverse complement strand
AAGCAATAATTTGCATACGTTGTACAACTTTTGGATTGTTAGGGTCGCGCTTAGCCAGCGGCTCCAATTCAATTGGTTGGTTCACCAAAAATACAGGCTTATCTGTAGGAATAGTGGCGCGAATTTTTTTGAATATCAAGTCAATGAGTCGACCACGCTGAGCAAAGCTTTCATATTTTATGTGCTGGCTATCTGCATAAGCTTTCAGCTGTTCATCGCTAACTGTTTCTAAATCCAATGAAGTATGTTCTTTGAATAAAGCTAAGTAATCTACTTTATTCCATTCTCCGCTCCAGTCCACAGTTACCCCACCAGAAGTTATTTGCAAGGTGCCAAAAGTATCTAAGATTATTTGCTGATACATTTTGCGAACCATATCCATGAGTTTCTCAAAATCGCCGTAAGCCCAATAGAACTCCATCTGGGTGTAGTCTTGCAAATGAGTGGTAGATATACCTTCGTTACGGAAAATGCGCCCAATTTCAAAAACTTTCTCATATCCAGCCACAAGCATTTTTTTCAAAGGCAACTCCAAGGAAATACGCAAATAAAAATCTCTGTCTAAAGCATTGTGATGGGTAGTAAAAGGTTCTGCTTCTGCTCCTCCAGGAGTTGGTTCTAAAACTGGCATTTCCAATTCTAAGAAATCTTGTTCAACTAGAAAACGACGCATAGATGACCAAAACTTGTTTTTCTTTACAAATAGTTCTTTGGTTTCTGGGTGTAACAAAATATCTAAATAACGTTTACGCAAACGTTGTTCTAAATCTTCTAGCCCGTAATGTTCCGATGGCAAAGGCAACAATGACTTAGCTAAAATATTGTAACCAGAAGCTTCTACAGTTTTTTCTCCAGTTTTAGTCACAAACAAGCTACCAGTAACTTCCATAAAGTCGCCGATATCAAAATTGTCTACAAAAAATTTGAAATTGTCTTCGCCTAAGTTGTCTGACTTGAGCAGAGTTTGTATGCGCCCGCTGTTATCTTCTAAAACTACAAAAGCTAGCTTACCAATGACACGCAAGCTACGAATGCGGCCAACTACAGTTACTGTTTGGTTGCTACTGGAGAGTTCATCAAATTTTTCTAGAACTTCTTGGTTGGTATGAGTTCTAGATGTGGTCGATGGGTATGGATTGATTCCTGCAGCAAGAAAATTTTCCAATTTTTTGCGACGAAACGAGACAATGTCTTCTAAACGATCATTCATAAAATAAAAACGTTCTAAAAGTTAGAGTTTACAGCTTTAATTATACCAAATTTATAGCAATTTGAGGACTTGACAAAACTCTAAAAATCTGCTATAATACTAGATTAAGCTGTTATGCTAAATATGCTATAAAAGCGTGCTATTTCAGCAGGCTGCATTTTTCAAATAAAAAGACTGCAATAATGCAGTCCTTTTTTAAATTCAAAAATGTATGCTCAGTTACCCAATAGAAACTACTTCATATTCTTTTTCACCTGCTGGGGTTTGAATAGCAACTTTATCATTCACTTTTTTGCCTAGCAATGCACTACCTACCAAAGATTCATTGGAGATCTTTCCTTCTAAAGGATTAGCCTCGTTGCTACCAACAATGGTGTATTGCTTTTCACCGCCATCTACTTTAACAGTTACAGTACTGCCAATGCTAACGGTGTTACGTTTTTGAGTGGTGCTAATGATCTCTGCATTTTTGATCATGTCTTCAATTTCTTGAATACGACCTTCAATGAAAGATTGTTCTTCGCGAGCTTGAGCGTAATCTGCATTTTCAGACAAATCACCATGGGCTGCAGCTTCACGAATACGTTCAATAACTTCTTTACGTTTGTCGTTTACTAGGTGCTTTAACTCTTCATTCAATTTCAACAAACCTTCTTGGGTCAATAAATATTTTTTGTTCATGGTTTTCTAATCCTTATTCTCCGCAACGCGGGACCCTTTAATTCCCGATGTTACGGAGAATAAGGATCAACAAAATTAATAACTAATAAGTTCTTGGCTAATTGCTTTGGTAAATTATTTTAGGTTAATAGTATATATAAAAATGGTAGTTTGGTCAACTCACTAAAGCACGGTTGGCTATTTTGCTTGCCACTGCTCTGCTGCTGTAAGTACGTTATCTAGCAGTTTTGCTACTGTTACTGGGCCTACTCCCCCAGGAACTGGCGAGAGCATGGAAGCCACCCCAGATACTGAGTCACGGTCTACATCTCCTACTATGCCTCCTCCAGATTCCGATGTACCTGCATCAATAACTACTGCTCCTGGTTTTATAAGTTTTCCAGTAATGAGTCCTGCCTGGCCTGTACCAGAAATTATTATATCTGCATGTTGTAGTACTTCTGCTAAATTATCATTTTCTTTGGTAGCTATATCTACCTGGCAACCCGCCTGTTGTAACAAGTAAGTTATGGGTTTACCAACTAATTCTCCTTGGCCAATAACTGCAATTTTAGAAGATTTAAAATTGTGTGGCAAAGTTTGTAGAATTTCCCAAATAGCTCCTGCGGTAGGAGGAAGCCATAATGCTTTACCTTCATAGAAAGCTTCATTGCCCTTTTGCCCAATACAATCTACATCTAAATTCGCCTGTAGCTCTGCTAATACTTCCTGTTGGTTTATATGAGAAGGCATAGGTAGTTGAATAATAACCCCTCGCATATTTGGCATGCTTTGAATTTTAGTTAAGGCTTGTTTTATTTGCTCAGTGCTGGCATGAACTGGCAGCTGTTCGGTGTGGAAAGCAAGTCCATGTTTTTGGGCAGTTCGGTTTTTTATACGCACATACGACAAAGCTACAGCATCATCCCCTACAATGATGTCTGCTAAAACCGGTACATATGGCAAAGCAGCCAAACGTTTTGGAAAAGTTTGGAAAATTGTTTGGGCAATTTTTTTACCATCAATAAGTTGTGCTGAGCTATTTTGCATTATTGGTCAAAACAATTATTTTGAATGCACCAAGTGTAAGCTTGTTTAGCAATTGGCACAGCTGCAGTATCTCCACCTCCCCCAGCTTCTACTAAAACAGTGATAACTATTTTTGGATCGTCGTATGGAGCATATGAAGTGAACCAAGCGTGAGTTCTGCTTGGATCAGAACCATCGAATTGGGAAGTTCCAGTTTTACCAGCAATAGGGACAGGCAGGGTAGACAAAGACCGACCTGAACCATTGGTAACAGTCAGGCGCATACCTTCTTGAACTATTTTCATATACTGAGATTCTATACCTGGGGTAGAAATAACTGTTGGGCTTGGTTTGTATAAAACATTACCTTGGTTATCTGCAACTTGTTTCAATAGTACAGGTTTCATACCAAGGCCATTGTTAGCAATGGTTGCAGTCCATAGCGCAACTTGCATTGGGGTAGTTAGCATATTGCCTTGGCCAATACCAATGTGATAGGTGTCACCTAAATACCATTTAGACATTATGGCATCATCTTTAAAGTAGCGTTGCTTCCAAGCAGGGTCTGCCACTACTCCACTTTTCTCACCTTTTAGATCTATACCTGTTGGTTGACCCAAATTAAATTTACGGTAGTACTCCGCTAACTTTTCTGCTCCCAAACCTTGAATTGGGCTAGCATAATGCCCTCCGGTAACAGTATAAAAATATATATCGCTACTTTCGGCAATGGCGCTACGTACTGTCATGGGTCCTAGACCTGCTAAATTCCATCCACGAAAAGTATAATTTATATTTGGGTTAAATTGGTTTGGTATTACTAAAGCTCCTCTGTCTACAATAACTGTGTTTTCAGTTACAATTTTTTCTTGCAATACAGCAGCAGCCACCATAGGCTTCACAGTAGAACCAGGAGGATATGTTCCGGCAATAGCCCGGTTAAACAAAGGCAGGGTTGGGTCAGAAGTCCAGTTTTGATATTGCTCTGTTGAAACTCCAGGAGCAAACAAGTTATTGTTGAAACCAGGTAGAGAAAGAAAAGCCAATACCTCACCTGTTTTAGGGTTCATGGCCACAGCAGCACCCTTGGCTTTTGGTGATATTTTTAAGAAAGCTTCATACAAGGATTTTTGTAACCCATGGTTTATGTTTAAGATTACAGTGTTGCCAGGCTTAGGGTCGTTCGTACCTAAAACTTTTATTGGCTTACCGCTAGCATCTACTTCTGTTTGAGTAACGCCGTTGACACCGCGAATATAGTTTTCGTAGGTCAGTTCAACACCAGATTTACCAATAAAGTCATTGAGAACATAGTCCTTGTCTGGGTTATTTGCCAGTTCTTGTGCGGAAATTAAACCAGTATAACCCAGTAAGTGTGCTGTCATTTCTGGATCTGGGTATTCGCGTATTGGAATGCTTTCTACAGAAAAACCAAAAAATTCATTGGCTTTAGTTTGGAACAAAATACTCTCTTCTTTGGTCAAATCTTGTTTGAGTGGTATTGGCTGCAAAGAGCGCGGGTCAGCTTTTTCTATTTTGGTAATAGCTTCATTTTTGTCTAATGGAAATAGTGTGGATAGTTTTTCAACTTGCTCTTTCCATCCAACTTTCGGTAAATCGGCAGGCACTGCTACTAAACTAAAGCTGGCTGTATTTCTAGCCATAATTAAACCCAAACGATCTGTAATGTAACCACGAGGAGCTAAAATAATACGGTTGCGTAAACGGTTGCCTTCAGCCAATTCACGCATATGGTCGCCTTGTACTATTTGCAAATTAAATAACCGTCCAGCCAAAATTAGACAGATTACAGCCACACCAACATTTAGTCCCCACAAAAAACGGCGTGAGTGTTGACTATCTGCCACTGGGTTTACAAACCCTTCTACTCCGCTTTCAGAATCCACTGCAGCTTCTTCCCAATCTAAATTCTTAGACTTGTGAGCTCGTGGCTTACCTTCCTGATATATTTCAAATGGATCTTCGCTATATTTCATATTTTAAACCCAGCTCCACTATGGCTTAATTTGAGCTTTAAATAGTCTGTAATTGTAGTGTATAGCCAAAACATTGGAAATGCCAAAACCATATTGTAAATGAGTATAAAAAATATCATGTCTAGTATGTAGCGAAAAGATATTGCATATGGCAGCATACCTATAATAAAAGCTAGCTTACTAAATAAAATTACCCACAAATAAGCTAAAAACACAGCTGCTGCGGTAATTATTCCAAAATTTCTCCAAGTCAGGTTAAGTGACCATGGTCCTTGGAATAATAGATGAGCAAATAATCCAGAGAGCAGGAAGGCAAAACTAAATGTACCTACTGGCAAACCAAATCCAATATCGGTTATGAGACCTGCTACCACTGCAACATACAGAAAGTCTAACCGTTCAGATTCACTGGCTGCAATAATAACTAGTAACAAATTTAGGTTTGGTATTGCTCCAGCTAAAGTAAAATGACCAAACAAATCTTTGGCCAACACAAAATTAACAAGTATAACTATGAAGTAAATTAGGTATTTCATGGCTGCACAACAAAAACATAATCTATGTTTCTAAAATCTATTGGGGAAACAATGCTAGACT
>CAZQWV010000052.1:0-5834 GCA_964597185.1 uncultured Candidatus Saccharibacteria bacterium | reverse complement strand
CGAATATTATCTCGTTTCATATATTATTGGCTTATTTTTCTTGCCAGGTCTGTTGCAGCCGGCTTTTTAGTCACTTAAATCATAAAAAAATAGCCGCAGACTGCACTACTGTCAGGCGACTAGTACAACAAAATTATACCGGAAACCTGCAAAAAAAGCAAGTTCCCGGTATAACCAAGTTTTGAATCATTCCGACTTCATCTGTTCATGCTTCTGCAACAAAAGATGAACCCAAATTGATTAAATTTGAGCCAGATACAGCAAACACCATTTTGTTATTCCCCCCTGGTTGAACATATACAATGTCGCCGTCTTGTATTTGTCATGAACCCACCAGGTTAGAAAGGGGAATGGTCAACAAACGTTCAACAGCACGGTTTAAGTGTCTGCCGCCATATTGTAAATCGAACCCTTCTTTCAAAATTAGTTTTTTTGCTTCCTCGGAGCAAAAAAAGATAAACTTAGTTTTAGCAGAACTGGTAATTCGGTCTTGCAATCGAACCAGTTCGATATCCAAAATTTGTTTTATTTCATCTTGCTCTAATTTCCGAAAGATGACCACTTTGCCTAGCTCACCCATGAAGTCATTCGGGAATCTTCGTTGAGCTGCTCTCAAAGCTGCATTCTCAATTTTTGAGTCCAGGTCTTTGGGAGTTTTTGTAGGAGCAAATCCAATGCAATTGGATATTAGTTCCGACATTTGGCTGGCACCAACATTGGATGTGAGGATGACAATTGATTTGGCAAAACTAACTTTGCTATTGTCAAAAATGGAAACCTTTCCTTGTTTGAGAATGCTCAGAATGATATTCCATAGTAGCGGCGAAGCTTTTTCTACTTCGTCGAACAGCACAAAACTCAGTTTATGCTCGTGAGTGTGATGCCAATCAATTCTCTTTTGAGTAAAGATTGGATCACTTGTCTTGTGACCTTTATAGCCTGGTGGCGAACCGACTAGTTTTGAAGTTTCAATGTCTAACTGGAATTCCGCACAATCTATTTTGGTGATTGCATTTGCATCTCCAAAAATATTTTCTGCGACTGCCTCAACCGTTCTGGTTTTTCCAACGCCAGTAGGTCCTAAAAATAAAGCAGAGCTTATTGGCAAAGCAGGGTTTCGGATTTCCGATTTGTAAGAGGTCAAAGCACGAGCGAAGTATCTAACTGCTTGTTCTTGACCAATCACTTTTTTACGGAGCTCTTCGACCAGGTTTGCCACTTCACTTGCGTGCCTGCTCGGATCAAGTAACTGTCTATGACTCATCTCAAAATCCTCCTAAGATAACGAATGAACGTTTTTGTAATATATTAGTATAACCCCAATAGCAAATTAGTCAATTTTATGGAAAACTGCTAATTTTTCCAAATTTTGCTATAATTTAAGTAATAAAATTGATACAATCTTATGCCATATAAACGTCTTCAAATTGCTGCATTTTTCGTTTTCCTTTTCATTTTACTAGTTTTGGTAGCTTTTGTGTTGAAGCCGTTTGTGAGCATCATAGCTTCAAGCATAATTTTGGCTATCCTCATCAGCCCATTACATAACAAAATATCTCAGTATATAAAATCTCCGTCTGGTTCGGCTTTGTTGTCTATTACTATTATTTCACTCGGGGTGATTTTAATATTCACTATTGCTGGCAGATTGTTGGTAGGGGAGATTTCTGGGTTGGTAGACAGAGTGCAATCTGGTAATTTGGTTATTGACCGAGACCATATTATTGAAAGTATTCCTTTGGAGTTACGCAGTGTTGTTGAAAATGCAACCAAAGACTTAAGCAGTATTGTCAGCCGAGTAACTTCTAGTGCTTTCAATTCTGTTTCAGTATTGGTTTCCAATGTAGCCAGTTTTTTCTTAGCTCTATTTTTAGTATTGTTTACAACTTTCTATTTACTAAGAGATGGATCTTCTATTAAGCAAGTGTTCTTAGATTTATCACCCATGGCCAGCAAGCAAGAAGATGTGTTGTTTGGTCGCATTGTTCAAGCTGTGAACGGGGTAGTAAAAGGACAGTTTTTAACCGCTATTGCCCAAGGAATTATTGCTACCACTGGGTTTTTCATTTTTGGAGTACCTAACCCTGTGTTGTGGGGATTCTTCACCATACTCGCTGCTTTAGTTCCAACCATTGGTACAGCAATTTCTTTGGTGCCCGCAGTAGTGTATTTACTCATTACAGGACAGTTCCCTCAAGCACTTGGTTTAGCCATTTGGGGATTCTTTGCAGTTGGTTTAATAGACAACTTCTTAGGGCCGAAACTAGTCGGCTCATCTGCTAAGCTTCACCCATTATTGGTTTTGTTAAGTGTTCTCGGAGGCTTAGAATTTTTTGGCATATTAGGTTTTCTAATTGGTCCAATACTTATGGCTATTTTTGTTGCCACAGTAGATATTTACAGAACAGATTTCAAAGATTATTTTTTCGGTAAATAGACCATGCAATATTTATTTGGGTTATCTTTATTATTGGCGCCACTCTATGTATGGCGCTTTAATATTGCCGGACTGCCATTGAACTTTTTAATGGTGTGGCTTGGTTTGGTTATAGTTGTTTCTCTGGCCTGGATTATATACAAAAAAGAGTTATCTCAATTTGTAGATTATTGCTATAGTCGAGATCGCGTGTTGTTTGGTTTAGTTTGCGCCTTTTTCTTAGCAGGGGTAATTTCTTTATTTGTTGGCGGTTTTAGCATCCCTAAGTTGGGTCAATTTGTAGTGTTGTTTGCTCAACCAATTGCTGTGTTCTTTTTGCTTCGGTATATTTCTGCCAACAGCTCTTCTGTGCATTCTGGTATGCGCTCAGCTATGTATTGGTTTGTTGGGGCGTGTGGTTTTTTTGCCATAGTGCAGTACGCTACTTTATGGGGTCTGCCATCTGACTGGTGGGGGAATGCCAATGAACCAAAACGCGCTATTAGCTTTTTTATACACCCCAATGGCTTGGCGTTGTTTCTTACCCCAATTTTAGCTTTTCTCATTCCAGATTTATTCCACCGCCTAGAGAGCGGAAAGTCATGGTTATCTCGCAGCACTGTGAGAGTTGGCGGCGCATGGCTACTCGGCATTATTGGATTGTTTTTATCTTTATCTAGAGGTGGTTGGATTGGTTTTGCAGCAGCAGCAATAGTGTTTGGCATTTTCATGGCTAGCAGAAAATATTTTGCCATGACCATTGGGGCTTTAGTTGTTGCTGTTGTGGTTATTGCGGCAGTGCCAAACCTTCGTTACAGAGTGGTCTTGCCTTTTTATGGAGAAAAGTCAGCAGTAGCACGGTTAAGTTTGTGGGAAACAGGACAAAAAATGATTAAAGATAGCCCTGTGTTAGGGCAGGGACTACTGGGATTTGGCACCAACTGGGATAAATTCAACACAGACCCTAACCTAGAACACTATAATTCTCCTCACAACATTGTATTGAATTTTTGGACAGACACTGGGCTATTAGGTGCAGTAAGTTTTCTAGGTTTAGCTATATATGGTTTAGTTCAAGGTTTTCGTAATCGTAAAAAGGATGCTTGGAAAGCAGGACTGGTTTTATTTTTAGTTGCTCTGCTAGTTCACGGCCTCATAGATACTCCTTATTTTAAAAATGATTTAGCTTTACTATTCTGGATAGTTTACGCTCTGGTATTTATATAAACACAAGCTTTGGAATAGATTATTCTCAGTCATAAAAAAACCGCCTAGTTGCCCAGGCGGTTTTAAGTTTATTTAGTTAGGGTAGTAGCGAATCCCAATAGGTTTACCAAGAGGGAGTTGTTTATCTAAAGTACTAATTGGAACAACTTTGCTAAAATCATTATCAAAGGTATGCCAAGAGTTAACTGCTGACAAGTTTTCATATTCTCTCAGCTGTCCATTGTTTATATAATAAACTTTGGTACCGTCTATAACATCAGTTCCATCTGGATGTCTTTCAGCTTGGCGTATAGGGTCCCCAGTGGTGTAACTAGTTAAAAAGTTTGAGTTTATATTCCATACCATGCTAGCGGTGTAGCCCATTGCCACAAAAGCTTGATAGTTAGCAAATGGACGAATAGTGTTTTCATCTACAACCAAATAAATAGCACGAGCAGATTGAAGCCCGTCAGTTTGCTTGATTAAAGATCCAGGAGCAAATTTGAAACTACCCACTACTGGCAATTGCTGGTCTTCTAAGCTGCTAGGAACAAGTTTATTCCACTTGTAGCCATGAGACATAAATACAGCTTCATTTGGGAAAGCCATTCTTCCTAAAGTACCTTCTTTTTCTACAATTAAGAAGACAGAAGTAGGATCAGTTTCAGAACCAAGAATTAAAGTACCAGCTTTATTTTGGTTTACTGGTTGGCCGTTCACAGTCCATGGGAAGAGCTTACTAGTTGTTTTTCCAGCGCTGTCTGTTACTGTAACATTCACTCGCCACAACCCTGGAGTAGTAGGGGAGGCAAAGAAGCGACCTGTCTTTTCATTCATAGAGTAAGTAACTCTAGATTGAGTAATAGATGCAGACCAAGAGTAAGGTGCAGTTCCTCCAGTAGCTGTAAAGTAATGCTCATAGTTTTGGTTAGCACTACCATTTGGCATGCTTTCAGTAGCAATAGCCAAGCTAGAAGTTGAGCTGTCTCCAATGGTGAATCTGGCGCTAGTTCCAAAGTTAGAAGTATTTAGTTCTTCCACTAAAACTTTCATTTCACCATAGTAAAACTGTTTCAAACGGTTTGGAATTCTCCACTTATATTCTCCATCGTTATGAGTTTTATTTACAATCACATATGGAGCAACAGATTTAATAGCGCAAACAGGCTCTGCATCTAAACAAGCAGGGGAGGGTACTAAACTAATTCTTACCATGCTAGCACGAACATTGTCGTTGTTAGTAGAACTTTTCCAGGTTATAGGCATGGTTTGCTTTAGAGAGTATGTATCTCCAAGTTTTGGGCTAGTTACAGTTATGGAGTCTGAGTTGCCAGTTGGCCAAGATTGAATTTTAAAAGGTTCACTTGTTGCACTTTGTCCGGTGCTAATAACTGTTACGGTAATTTGTACTTCTGTATCTAAGTAAGCAGCTCCCAAATTTTTTGGAACTTCCCAATTATAACTTCCAGTATTTCTAGCTTCTTCTGCAATAGTATATGGCAACAAAGCTATTGCAGGACAAATCATGTCTCCGTTACAGGAAGAAACAGGAGTCAAAGTAATGCTGACAGATTTTCTAGCTTGGCTAAAAGTTGAACGAGAAGAAGACTTCCAACGAATAGGAACTATTTCTTTACTGTTGTAGCCATAAACAGAACCTGCTTTAGGACTAGTTACAGTCATAGGTTTTTCTGTAGCAGATTCGGAAATAGTAAAAGCGTTGCTTACAACAGTCTGGCCAATTTCTGGGAAGTACAAACTAACAGCAACTTTTTTATTTACAAATAAACTGTCTAGCTTTGCAGGTATGGTCCATTTGTGTGAACCATTGTTTTTTACTGGGCCCTTGGAAATGGGTATTGCCACATCAGAATCTACAGCCAATTGTGCTTCGGCAGAAACTAAGTTTATATATACAGCCGATCCGTACTCGCTATAATTTTTCCAAATAATAGTGTTGGTGGACCCAGCTTGCCAAGTATCTCCTTTGGCAGGGGATTTGATTTCTGCAATTTCGCAAGGAGCGACAATACAATTAATTACAGACTTGTCGTCATCTTTGCTGCTTGTGACAGCTTGTGCAGGAGTAGAGAATGTAGTTGCTAAAACAACCACAGCCAGTACAATTCCCGCGAATTGTTTAAAGAGTTTGCGCATAAATATATACCTTTCTAGGCAGTTTGTGCCTACTTATATTAACGAACTTAATTGT
>CAZQWV010000051.1:0-5926 GCA_964597185.1 uncultured Candidatus Saccharibacteria bacterium | reverse complement strand
GAAGCTGAAGTATATGTTTTGACCAAAGAAGAAGGTGGTCGTCATACCCCATTCTTCAAAGGTTACAAACCTCAATTCTACATCCGTACTACAGACGTAACTGGTGAAGTTACTTTGCCAGAAGGTCAAGAAATGGTTATGCCTGGAGACACTGTTTCCGTAGGTATTAAACTTATCACCCCAGTTGCTTTGGAAGAAAAATCCAAATTCGCTATTCGCGAAGGTGGACGCACTGTTGGTGCTGGTGTTGTAACCAAAATTTCCAAATAATAAATTTGGCGCAAGCCACAAAATATTATTTTAAAAAGCTCCCGCAAGGGAGCTTTTTTGTTTGCAAAGTTTTTATTTAGTAAGCAGTTTTACTTTTCTAAAACGTCTTACGATTGTTACTACAGATAAAGCTAGTAGTAACAAGAAAGTGATTTCTAGGATATTGTACTCCAGCCAGTATATATCTGGCATAAAGTAATAGGCAACAAGGCCAATAAAAATGATTGCCAGCCTAGGAGCTCTTTCTATGGGTCCAATAGCCAGACTTTGAGAGTCACCCAGTAGCACTGCACCATTTGAGCGAGCGTAGCTAATGAGAAAAGAAGCGACTAAAGTTGCTATGACCAATTCCCAAGATACAACTAAGGCAAAGCCAAAAGCAGAAATTATGATGCTATCAGATATTCTATCTAAATTAGAGTCTAAGAAAGCGCCGTACTTAGTTTGCTGGTTAGTTGCCCTAGCATAGGCCCCATCTAATGAATCTAATACAGTAGCTATGAGAGCTATTATTGCCCAATCAAAGGAATAGTTGGTAATTAGCCAAAAAAACAAAATAGATGGTAGCAGTCCAGTAATCGTGATAAAATTAGGGTTGAAGCGCGGCAAGAACTGCGCTATTTTGGCAACTGCAGCATCACTAAAAGATTTAATTGTTTTAAACATGAGTTTTAAAATAGATTTACATACCCATTCCATTGTATCATATGACGGTGGTTTAACAGCCAAGCAGTATGCAAAGGTTATGCAAAAGAATTTAGATGTTGTAGCTATAACTGACCACAATATATTGGCTACCAATATTAGTGCTCAACCAGGGTTAGAACAAGCTACTATAAATGGAGAAGAGATTGCCACTCTGCAAGGTGACATTATTGGTTTATATTTAACCAAACAAATAGAGCCAGGACTTTCTTTGGAGAAAGCCATACAAGAAATTAAAGAACAAAACGGCTTAGTTTATATTCCGCATCCGTTTGAAAAGCAGAGAAGGGGATTACAACAAATTGAATTGGATAAAATCAAAAACCAGATAGATATTGTAGAAGTGTTTAATGCTCGTACCCGCAACAAAGTTTTTTCAGAGCTAGCAATGCAATTTGCCAAAAATAACCACTTAGCAATGGCAAGTTCTAGCGATGCCCATGGTATTTATGGAATAGGTGGGAGTTATGTAGAAATTTCAGAAATGCCAGACAGAACAACTTTAGTAGCTTTGTTAAAGCAGGGTAAATTGGTGTGCCGTACAGCAGCAGTGCTGGGGCATATGCATCCGCTCTATAATAAAGTTAAAAAATATTTTATAAATAGACATGGTTAATTTAATATTATTTGTAATTGCTCTATTAATACCAATAGGTATTGCCAATATGGTCCCGGTGTTTGTTAGTCGTATACCTCTGTTAAATAGGTTTAATTTTCCCATAGACTTTGGACTTATGTGGAATGGAAAACGATTATTAGGAGCTAACAAAACCTGGAGAGGGTTAGTTTTTGGGGTTTTGTCAGGAATAGTAGCACAAATTCTAATCACAATATTTTTTAATAACGTTATAGAAAGTCATTATTTGCCTGGAAGCTACCAATCGCTTAACCCTATTATGTTAGGTTTCCTGTTGAGTTTTGGTGCTTTGTTTGGCGATGCTGTAAAAAGCTTTTTCAAACGTCGGCTGAACATTGCTCCAGGCAAGACTTGGTTGCCTTGGGATCAAATTGATTATATTGTTGGAGCAATTTTGTTCAGTTATTGGTATTTACAATTGCCCATAGGCATATATTTTGTATTATTAGTAATAGGTTTTGTATCACATTTAGCAACAGTTTATATAGGTTATATATTGAAATTGCGTGACCAACCCATCTAGAAAATTTTTAAAACTTTGGCCCCACCACATTCGCGACATGTCTTTAAATGTTGTGACTTTTTTGCTGTCTATGGGATCCAAGCATAAGCACTTAGATGCTAGCACTAGGCAGAAATTACATTGGCACGAAGAAAACATAGAACTCCCAGAACCGCATAACACTATATCTGGAAGTTTTACTGTACTGTCATGGAATGTGTTTAAAGGTTTTTATGAACATAAGCTATTGGCTAATATGCACGAACTCATTCGTGACAATGCGCCAGATGCCATTGTGCTTCAGGAGGCTCCTATGTACCCAGATGGTAGCTTTTTAGAATTACCAGAAAACTTTATTGAAAGCTGTAAATTGTATGTGTCTAGTCAAAAGAAAAGACCTGGGGTGTACGAGTTTGCTCACACAGGGGAGTTCACAGCGGCAAAAACACCATACACTAAAGCAGAATTTTATTTGCTGCCTCAAGTTACAAACCAGAAGCATTTTATGGATAGCGAATATTTACACAGAAGTTTTTTGTATACACAATTTAAAACAGACTCAGGTACTTTAGGGTTATACAATGTTCACTTAGAAAATATGGCTACACCTAAAAGTCGCCTTATCCAGGTGCAAGAACTTTATAAAGTTATTGAAAAAAATGACGATGATATTACAGTGCTTGCAGGTGACTTTAATACATTTATGAGCAGTGCTTTGGAGCCAGCAGTACAGTTTTTCCATCGCAAAGGGTTTGTAAATGGTTTAAAACCAGGACTAAAGCAATGGCTGCCAAGATTGGATCATGTTTTTGTGCGTGGTGCAAAAAATATTGAAACAACTATTTTCCCTCGCATTGGTTCTGACCACAAACCTTCAATTGCAAAAATAATTTTGTAAATGAAAACGTCGCAGAGAGAAGACAGGTGTCTCTGCGACGTTTGCTTTGCTACTTCTTTGGAATTACTTAGAAAGAGCAAAGCAAATTATTAGTATTATTGCTTTTTACCCTACTTGTTGAGGGCAGCATTCACACTTCCCTTGGTGTTGGCTTTATTAGCCAAACCCCGGTTAACCGGCAGGTTTGTTTTTGCGGGTCTGTTTGTTGTGTTCCCGCCACTAACGTTCGCTGGCTTGTTTACACTAGCTGGCAGCGAAGTTTGTGTGGGAGGATGTTCCGTGGAAGCCTGTCTCGTCAACAACGCAAAAGTTATCCCGCCACCAAAAATGATTGCTAAAAACACCCCAGCCCAAATTAAAAAACTGTGTCTGCTGGCCGCAGCAGACGCTTCTCTTTCTGTGTTTTCCATGATTTTACCTCTTTTAAGTTTTGGTCTTCTAAATTAAGAAGACAAGATTTGTATTACTTAGTTAGCCTAGCATATTGTAAAAGCTTTGTAAATAAGCCATATTTTTGCTGTTAGCTTCAGAGCATAAAAAAAGTTGCCAAAAACTAGACAAATTTTAAGAAAATTCCCATAAACATTTGACATTTTTTTAATATTCTTATAAAATATGACAAACAGCTGAGATTTTATATCTTAGCCATGTTTAGTGAGTTTTTAATCGCTCAAAAAGCACATAGTTAAGCTCTTTTATACCAATCATGCAAAAGGACACCAAGGAAGCTAACAAGCCTAAAATTCGGATTAAAATCCGAGCTTACGATCACAAGCTCATAGATCAAAGTTCCCAACAAATTGTGGAAACAGCCAAGCGTACCGGAGCCCAAGTTTCTGGACCAGTACCGCTTCCTACTGAAAAAACAAAGTACACCGTATTGCGGTCCACTTTCGTCCACAAAGATAGTCGGGAGCAGTTTGAAATGCGCGTTCACAAGCGATTGATAGATATTTTAGATCCTACCCCTAAAACCATAGATTCTCTAACTAACTTAAGCTTACCAGCTGGGGTGGATGTCCAAATAACAGGACAATAACATTTACAAGTAAATCAGTTCTATTATTCCATAGCTTTTTAGCTCAAAATAACTAGATAACTATTTACCCACAATATTTCAAAGCTAACGCTTTAAATTTAATGGGTAAATAATACCCATTTTTATTTCATATATGAACTTTATTGTAGGCAAAAAACTAAACATGACTCAGTATTTCTTGGAAACCGGCGAAGTTGTCCCGGTAACTGTTTTGAAAGTGCCTGCAATGACCATAACTCAAGTTAAAACCGCAGATGGCAAAGATAAATATACAGCTGTTCAGGTTGGCATATCCAAAGCTGTAGGTGGAAGCAAAAATGTAAATAAACCATTGGCAGGACATCTAAAAGGTGTAAAAGCAGGGCTATTAACAGAATTTCGTGTTACCGACACAGCAGACTACGAAGTAGGTAAAAAGCTAGACGTATCTACTTTCCAAGTAGGAGAAATAGTAAATTGTGTTGGTATTATGAAAGGCCGTGGGTTTGCTGGTGCTATGAAGCGCCATGGTTTTCATGGTTTTCCTGCCAGTCACGGTCACGACCGCCCACGTAGTGTAGGTTCTATTGGTATGCGTTTCCCACAACATGTTCGCAAAGGTATGCGTATGGCAGGCCACATGGGTACTCAAGCTGTAACAGTAAAAAATTTGCAAGTTGTAGAAGTAGATTCTGCTCGTGGTCTAATCTCCCTCAAAGGTGCTGTTCCTGGTACCAATGGTGGTGTTGTTAGAATTGTCTCTACTGGAGTAGTTAAACCTTTAGCTAAAGCAGTTGTTGAAGAAACCAAGAGCAAGAAATAAAGCTTCACAAGAATTTTATGAAAACCCCTTTATATAATCAAAAAGCAGAACAAGTTGGAGATGTGGAATTGAATTCCAAGATTTTTGATGTTAAATCCAGCCTTCACTTAATTACCGAAGCAGTTCGTACTCAAGCCGCTAATGCTCGTAAAGGTTTGGCTCACACCAAAACTCGTGCTGAAGTATCCGGTGGTGGTAAAAAGCCATGGAAGCAAAAAGGTACTGGACGTGCTCGCGCAGGTTCTACTCGTAGCCCTATTTGGCGTCATGGTGGTATTACTTTCGGTCCACGTAGCGAACGTAACTGGAGCTTGAAAATGAACAAGAAAGCAAAAACTAAAGCTTTGTTCATGACCTTAACAGATAAAGTAAAAGAAGGTAACTTAATTATTGTAGATAGCATTTCTTTAGATACTCCAAAAACTAAAACTTTCTTGGCAGTATTGAAGAATTTTCAAGATAAAATGAAGTTGGGTAAAAAGCAATTATTCTTGATGCCTAAAAAAGATGAAACTTTGGTACGTGCATCTCGTAATTTACAAGCTATAAAACCTACTTTAGCAACCAGTTTGAATGTTACCGATGTATTGCACGCAGACACCATAGTTATGCTTCAAGATTGTTTACCAGTTATTGAAAAGACTTATTTGAAAGAAGCAGCTACAAAAGCAAAAGCTTCAACTAAGAAAACAGTAAAAGAACCGGCTGTTGCCGCTAAATAAATATATGGCTATTTTTTCCAATAAAACTGAAGATCAGGAAACTACAGAACAGTCTGTACCAACAACTCCAGTAGAGCAGAACACTGCCCCTGTATTGATGGTGCCTAAAAACCGCCAAGCAGTTATGACTCCTCGTTTGTCTGAAAAAGGCACTAGTATGGAAAAAATGAACAAATATGTTTTCCGTATAGATGGTAAATCTAATAAAGTAGAGATTCGTAAAGCATTGGAAAAAACATACGGCGTAAAAGTAGACAGAGTAAATATTATTACTGTAAAGTCTCGCGCTCGTCGTTATGGACGCACCTCTGGACGCATTGGCGGGTTTAAGAAAGCAGTCGTAACTCTTAA
>CAZQWV010000050.1:0-6062 GCA_964597185.1 uncultured Candidatus Saccharibacteria bacterium | reverse complement strand
TAAATGAAACAATGTGGCAAGTTCTTCAGTATTTAAAATGAACTGGGGCAAACCAATGTAGTAGCTACGTCCTTTCCATCCTTCAATAAAATGATGTTTCCGTCGTTCCATAAGCCATTCTAAATAAGGACCTTCTAAGCTTTTGGAGATCCTGTATTTCGCTCTGGTACTAACATGTTTAGAATCTGGTTTTAAGCTGTTGCCATGAGTTTTACTAAGAGTACGGAAAGCACCAACAATTAAAGCTCTGCGAGACCGGTCAAATTTTTCTTTAGGAGATAGGTACATCATACGTATTTTACACAAGTAACCTGGTTTGGTTGCTTTGGTTTGAATAGCGTTGACTTGCTCTTTTTCAATTTCTGTCATAGACAGCAAATCATTTTTTTGAGCTTTTGGTTCAGCATGTCCATGACCCCCACCTTTCATACCTAAAAGTAATTTAATAAACTCCAGTGGGTTAATGGCATCTACTATGGTGTCGAACCAACCATGGGACTCATGAACTTCTTCACCCAAAAGTTTCTTAGCTTTTTTTTGCGCTTTGCCATGCCACTCGTCATCCCCCAAAGGTTGAGCAATAATTTGAATACCAATAAATTCATCTGGGTCAATTTTACTCATACCCTCCATTAAAGGAGCGGTTGGGTCAATAATTTTTATTTCAGCAGATGTATGTTCTAAATCTCTATAGGTTTTTATTGGAAAAACATCAGACTCTTTTAATTTAAACTCAGTACCAAACATTTCATAGTCGCTATGTCCTGGGTGAAATTCGAAATTGTCTAAATAATCGTTTATGACAGTAATTTCTGCATCTGGATACTGGGCATATATGGCAGCTTCAGCAGTATCTTGAAACTTATGAGGAACTCTCATAATATATGAAATTTTACCTCCCATAGAAACAATCTCAAAAGAAAACCAGAGCTGAACACGACCTTCTAAATATTTCTCTGCCATAGTCATGCTTCGGTGAGCAGCATGTAGTTGCGCATAGATTTGCTCAACAGCTAAAGTGCTCACTAAATTTTCGCGAGGCATCTTAATAGAAAGAAAAGTGAACTTTTGTGAAGCTTTCCAATTCCCCACTATTTCGTTCATGTACACCAAGTACAGCAACCAAATGATCAAACCGAAAAACAGCAGGAAGCCCCCGTTGCTAAAAAACACCCAGAACCCTCTAAACATGGGCTCTAGTTCAGGAAATAGTGATAATATGATCTCCATTTTTGTTTTAGTTTAAACAATTTTAGGCTATACCGTAGAGGTTCTTGCCCACTTTGGAAAATAGTTTGCGGTTAGATAGACCAACTAAAATAGTATTCTTTTTTACAATGCGGCGTTTCATGACCGCTTCTATTATTTCATCACGGGTCAAAGGTTTCTTCGCCTCTGTCAAAACTTCCTTAATTATATCAGATACTACACCTGGCTTATAGCCCCATTCAGTCAAAGCATAAATACCTCTACCTACTAACACAAAACGTTTATCTTTAATAAGTTTATTGTGTACAGTTTCTTTGTAGGCGGTTCTTTTATCTAACCCTTGCTTATTAATAAGCTCAGTAATAACAGAATAGTGCTCTGGTTTACCATGGTGCTTCATAACTAAATAAGCTTTGTCACCTACATCTTTAGGTTTAATTTCACTCCATCCATGTAAGCCAAATTCTCCAAAAGAGTTTTTATTAACCCCAGTAGCAGCATGTAAGTAGTTAATAGTCACATGTTCTGGAAGCTTATCTTCGTTTTTCTTAAAGAATTCAGAGTTAGTAAATTGTTTAATAAATTCTTCACCTGCTAAAGGCTTGCCATGGTTGGACAGAATTTGCTTAGTTTCAGCTACGAAATCATGCAAAAACTTCTTATCAAACCCAAGTTTAGCCCAAGAATGACGTATATGTTTGTCTTCACTATGAACTTCTAGTTCTACAATTAAATTAAGCAAGAAACGCAAAGCGTTGATATCGCTTTCGCTTTCAGCCCCAAGATGCTTCATTAAACGATGTTCTGCCATTAATCCGCCATGTTCACCAATGGTAGTCAATAACAAATCGCGAGCCTGAGTAAAAGTTTCTAATTCTTGTACACCACGCTTCAAGTTCTTCAATAACTCTTTTTCAATTTGTCTTACGCGTTCGCGAGTCAAATTTTGCTCTTCCCCTACTGTTTTAAGAGTTTGAATCTTGTTGCCTTGCAAACCATAGCGCTGCTTTAAAATAGCCTGTTCGCGCTCGCGCAATGGTTCTAGTATTCTGCTCACAATTAAGC
Organism: uncultured Candidatus Saccharibacteria bacterium; assembly: GCA_964597185.1. Taxonomy (GTDB): domain Bacteria; phylum Patescibacteriota; class Doudnabacteria; order UBA920; family UBA920; genus CAYQEU01. The sequence continues at coordinate 3,788 of CAZQWV010000050.1, read as the reverse complement.
CGAGTTCAAACTGTTGAAGTGACTCTTGCTGATTGCTTGTTATGATGGTGTCTAAAATTCCCATAAAGTTGATCGTAAAAAATCAAAGTTTTAACTTGCCCTCATTATATCATAAATTTATATTAATGTCAATACCTATGTGCCATAATTAAGAAAACCCCTCTTAAATAAGAGGAGTTTTTTCTTAAATTTTACAATATTTTATTTGACCTTAGTCTATAAATGTGGCGTTCTAAATATATTCCACCACACTTACAAATTTATGTATTATGAGGAGCGCTTCAGTCTCCATTTTTGCCATAACACAAGAATTGGGCTAGCCACAAAGATAGAAGAATATGTTCCGGCTATAACACCAATAAATAATGCTAATACAAAGTAACGGATGGTTTCACCACCAAACAGAAGTAAAGCCAATAATACAAATAATACGGTTAAGCTGGTGTTTAAGGAACGTACAATTGTTTGAGAGATACTATGGTTTACAACAAAATCTATACTCTTACCAGCATATACTCTAAGGTTTTCGCGAATACGGTCAAATACCACAATGGTGTCGTGAACAGAGAAACCTAACACTGTAAGCATGGCGGTTACAAACAAGCTGTCTACCTCAATACCTTGGTAATGTCCCAAAATGGAGAATATTCCTAAAACAATGAATAAATCGTGAACTAGAGCTACAACAGCAGCTACACCAAATTGCCAAGAAGAAATTGGTCTGGCAACCCCACGAAAAGCATAGGCAATGTAGAAAATAATACCAAGGGAAACCATAATAAGTTGGTATAAAGCTTTGCGCTTTAATTCATCCCCAATAACTGGACCAATAGATTCATATCTCTTTTCTTGGTAGCTTCCAACTTGATCGCGAATAGCTTGAGCAACTTTGTCATGTTGGTCTTTTTCAATAGCTTCAGTTCTAATAATAACCCCATTCTCCCCTGTTGTTTGGTATTGAGCAGCTTTAATGTCTTGGCTGGAAACAGTTTGTTTCAATTTTTCCAAATCGTATGGCTGTTCAAATTCCAATTCAGTAACTGTGCCACCTTTAAAGTCTATACCCAAAGGAAGCCCATATACTGCCAAAGAGGCTATGCCTAGAATTAGAATTACGCCAGATAGAGCAAATAGATATTTGTAATAGTTGATGAGTTTCATAGTTTAGTCCTCTTTCTGTTTATGAGATGGTCCAAATAGCCATTGTTTGCTTGTAAGCCAATCGTTGCTTACCAATAAGCGAAGGAAAGTTCTAGTTATGGTAATGGCTGTAAACATAGAGATAAGAATACCAACACTTAAAGTAATAGCAAAACCTTTAATGGCTGGAGTACCAAACATGTATAAGATTGTGGTGGTAATGAGGCTAGATATGTTTGAATCACGAATAGAAAGCCAGGCTCTGTCAAAACCATCATCTAGAGCTTTGGCAACTCCTTTACCGGAGCGAACTTCTTCTTTGAAACGTTCAAAAATAAGAATGTTAGCATCTACTGCCATACCAATGGATAGAATAAAACCAGCAATACCAGCCAAGGTCAATGTTACAGGAGAAAGCCCTCCTGGGATAAGGATTAAAGCTAAGTAACTGAGCAGAGCCAGCAACCCAAACCAACCATTAACAGCTAAACCTAAGAAGAAGAAAATAGCTACCAATGCCAACGCAGCAAAGGAAATACCAATCTTAAATACTGCAAAAGATATGGTTGCGTAAATGAGCAATGCTAGCACAGCCATGAGTCCAGGCAATCTGTAATACAACAACATGAATAAAGCAATAAGAATCATGCCGATAATACCAGCGATTATGGATTTGTTTATGGAATCTTGGCCTAAAGTTGCTCCAACGTTTTGTTGGGAAACTAAATTAATTTTTACTGGTAAAGCGCCAGAATTAAGTTCTGTTGCCAAGCCCTGTGCTTCTTGAACGTTGCCACTTCCAGTAATAATGGCAATACCATCTGTAATTGGAGTGTTAATGACAGGGTTACTAATAATTTCCCCATCTTTAAACATGGCCAACTGTTTTCCAACATTGTTTGTGGTCAGGTCGGCAAACAAATCTCGTCCTTCGTCGTTAAATTCAAGACGAACCACAACTTCGCTTAAACCACCTTGGCCAGTAGAACTTTGTTGTTGGTAGTCAGCAGTAGCACGTTTGAGGTGTTTACCAGAAAGCCCAGTAGGTTTATATACAGAAGTCGGGTCTAAGGTAACTTGTCCATTTTCATCCACTGTTGCTTCTGGTTGAGCAGTTTCATCACGTAAACGGAATTCTACAAAAGGAGTTTGACCTATTTCTTTTATAGCTTCATCAATATTTTTAATACCTGGAAGCTCAACAACAATTTTGTCTTGTCCTTCAACTTGAACTAATGGTTCAGATACACCAAAGCGGTTAACCCTACGCTCAATAGTGTTACGAGCTGCTGCCATGGCGTCTTTACGCTGTTCTGCTGGGATGTCTTGAAAATCTGCTTTGTACACTAAATGTGAGCCACCTTGCAAATCTAGCCCCAAGTGCACTGTGAAATACTGGTGGAAAGGTCCGCCATTTGGAGCCAAAGTAATGCGACTACCACCTGGCCAGACTATCCAAGCGCTACCTGCGGCAAGTAGCAAAATAAACACTAAGAATAAAAGGTTTTTATAGATTGATCTCATGGAAGGAATTATAAGAGTTTTTATGACTTTTGCCAAGATGTCATTATTGGCCTTTTTCCCAGTTAAGAAGAAACTTTTCTACTTTTTTACGGTCTTTTTCAGCCCAATTAGCATGAATTTGGATTTCTTCTATGGCTTGGGAAACTGTACGTTCTGCTCCAGGAGCTTTATTCTTTTTAAAGAAGCTTTGCACTTTTTGCGCTTGTTTGGTTGTTGTAAAGTTGCCTAACGGTTCAATAAATCTCACTAGTAAGTGCCCCCCATCCCCATATCTCTTAACTATTTGGGTCCAGTTGCCTTTGAGAAATTCCCAAACCTGTTCTTTGGTAATAGAGTTTCCCCAAGCAGCTCCAATTAGCAGAGGTGTGTCCTGAGAACGAACATCTTTAGACATACAAAACTGCAAAAACTTTTTTAACAGTTTTTCATTTGGGAACAAAGCCATGGCTCTAGCTAATCTATTTTTTTCTTCAAGTAAAGTTTCCTGGCGATATTTTGTAAGCATAGCCTCAAAATCTGCTGGTTTTCCGTTTTCTGCAACTAAATTGTATACCACAGCTCTTAAATCTGCAGGAATTGTTTTCTTTTTCTGAACGTAGTCTGCAAAAAGTTGTTGAGCTTTTTCAATTATTTGGTCATTGCCGTAGTGTCCTGCTCTGTATAGAGCAAAAGTTCGCAGAAGTGAACGGCTGGCATCTTCTCCTGTCTTTGTTTCCCAACCTACCTGTTCAGCAATTGGGCTAAAAATTTCTTTACTAAATGCTTTAAGTTTACTATTTAGTTTATCGTGCTTATATAAGTGGTTAATTTGCCCTAAGGCAGAACCTATTTGTACCCATACTGTGTATTTTTGTTCAGTTTTATATGCAGACAAGGCTTCCAATACTTTGTCACTACTTTGAGAACCAGCTTTAGCTAAAGCTAATATGTCTCTGAGTAAGCCGAGTCGGTCTGCTGTATGGAGTTTTTGCTGCTCTACTGCACCAAGCAACTCTCTTAGCAAAATTGGGTCATATTTGGTTCTATACAAACCTACTTCTCCACTATTTAGTTTAATGAAATTGCTTTTAGGTAGAGCAGTGGCTAACTTCTTTTTATTTAACAATAGTTGTGAATTTGACTTC
>CAZQWV010000049.1:0-6077 GCA_964597185.1 uncultured Candidatus Saccharibacteria bacterium | reverse complement strand
GCACATTGGTAGCAGCTCTTCCCTTTGCTATACTGGTTGGCTTTAGTACGGTGTATAACCACATAGATGTGGTGTTAATTACTCACTTTTTAGGTTACACCGAAACTGGGTTCTACTCAGCAGCTTATAAAGTTTTTGATCTGTTAGGTTTTTTCCCTGCGGTGGTGTCGCACTCTTTGTATCCTGTTTTTGCGAGCTTAATGGCTCAAGGCAGTGTTTTAGAGATTCGCTCTATTATTGAAAAGTATTTGCGTTTCCTTATGGCCCTTGCTTTGCCCTTGGCTGTAGGTGGGATGTTGTTAGCTAAAGAGATTATTTTTGTGTTAGCGGGAGAACAATTTTTGCCAGCAGCACCGACTTTAGCAATTTTGGTTTGGGCCCCAGCAATTTTGTTTGTATACATTACTGTTAATGCTTTGGTCATATCTCAGTTAACTAAGTTTGCTGTCATAATAACTAGCGCCAATGTTGTATTTAACGTTGTAGGCAATATTTTGCTTTTGCCTCGTTACGGTATTGCAGGAGCAGCAATTATGACTTTGGTATCTGAAACCATTCAAGCTGCTTTTTACTTTTATTTAGTGAGACGTAACATTACTCAGTTTAACTTTTGGAGGTATTTATGGAGACCTGTTTTAGCAGCCACAATCATGGGCTTCGCCGTATATACAACAAAGCCAATACTTGCTGCTGTGTTATCTGAACATATCAATGTTGCACCAACTTTAGGTGCAGCGGTTTTGCTGGCATTCAGTGTAGCATTCGGTTTTGCCGTTTATGTAGTTGCATTATTGGCCATAAGATTTTTTCAGAAAGATGATTTACTACAAGCCAAAGCATTGTTGGGTCTAGGGCCTAAGGAGAATAACAATGAAGCCTAGAAAAAAAGTTATGGTGTTTGGTACTTTTGATATTATTCACGGGGGGCATGAAAACTTATTTAAACAAGCTAAAAACCTGGTTGGTAAAAACCACAATTCACACTTAATAGTTTCTGTAGCAAGAGATGTAAATGTAAAAAAAATTAAAGGTTTTTTTCCAAGACATAGTGAAAAACGAAGAGCAGACAGACTAAAGGTTCACCCTCTAGTTAATGAGGTTATACTTGGAGGTAAAACCGAGCACATCTCACATATAGTTAAAACTAATCCGGATATTATAGCGTTAGGTTATGATCAGAAAGCTTATGTTCAAGGGTTAAAAAAGGAACTTATGAAGCACGGCATAAAACCAGATATTGTTAGACTCAAACCACACAAAAAAACAGAGTACAAAACTGCTAAAATTGCACCTGCAGGAAAACCTGTTAAAATGGCAATTTTTGATATTGATGGAACCATTTTTAGATCTAGTTTAGTGTTGGAATTGATGGCAGTGCTTGTAGATAGAAAAATTTTTAAACAGTCTACTGTGGCGCAAATTCAAGATTCATACGAAGCTTGGTTAAATAGGCATGGGAGTTATGAATCTTTCATTATGAATTTGGTTACTGTTTATCAAAAAAATATTATTGGTTGTTCAGCAGAAAAAGTAAACGAGGCTATTGCTTATTTATTGGAACAGCAGCGAGACCACTTATATAGATATACAAGAACATTAATTAAGAATTGTAAACAACAAGGTTACTTTTTATTTGCAGTGTCTGGCTCTCCTACAGACATAGTCGAGCCATTTTCCGATTATTTAGGTTTTCATGGTTCATGCGGTAGAGAATATGAAGTAATTAAAGATAGATACACTGGCAAAGTTTCCAATGACATTGAAATGAATTTAAATAAAGATAAGCTAGTAAAAAAATATTTGTCTGACCATGGTTTAACAGCAGATTTTACAAAATCTTTGGCCATTGGAGATACAGAAACAGAAATTCCGCTACTGAAACTTGTGGGCAAACCAATACCATTTAATCCAAACAAGCAGTTAGCGAGCTATGCTAAAAAACAAGGTTGGCCTATTGTAGTTGAACGAAAAGATGTGGTGTATGAATTAAATAAATACAGCTTCAGCAAAATCTTATAATCGTTTTATTTTTCCATGAACTCTATTGAGGTAACATGCCTACATGGAGGAAATAGTTAGCAGCACCAATTTAAATATTCAGCATCTGCCTAGCTATGAACGTCCTAGGGAAAGATTGGCTATTCATGGTAGCCAGGCTTTGTCAGCTACTGAACTGCTGCAATTGTTACTAGGCTCAGGAAGTAAAAATCAGCCAGTGGTACAGTTAGCCATGTCTTTGCTTACAAAGTTTGGGTCACTGCAAAAGTTGAGCGAAGCAGGTCTAGGGGAGTTATGTCGTGTGCCAGGCATGGGTATTGCTAAAGCTTGTCAGTTGAAAGCTGTGTTTGAAGTTGCGCGGCGTGTTTCTATGACAAATGCAGTGTGGGAAAACTTGCCAGTCATTAACAAATTTAGTACTGCAGATGTAGTAGCTCTTATTCGTAGCAAATTAAGTTCCTATCGCAAAGAACATTTTATTGTTGCATCATTTAATGTAAAAAATAAACTCATAGCTTGCGACTTGCTTACCATTGGGATATTGAATGCTAGTTTGGTGCATCCAAGAGAAACTTTCATACCTGCTATAAAAAACCATGCATCATTTGTGGTTATTGGGCATAACCACCCTTCCGGTGACCTTGAGCCTTCAGATGAAGATATTGGTGTTACTGAACGGTTATTATCAGCCGGTAGAATTTTAGGAATAGAGGTATATGACCATATCATAGTTTCTGAACAAGGTTATTTTAGTTTTCTTCAACAAAACTTATTGTAAACATATGGCAACATATCCCAATTTAGCTGTAGTATGTGATGCTGTATGCAAGGTTAATGGTAAAATAAAGTCCAGATTCTTACCCCAGCTTGGTAAGTGTGCTTCAGCGTATTTGTTGGTTACACCAACTGGTAAAGTTATTTTTCAGTCTTCTTCGTATTTAGGTGAGTTAACTATACACGAAGCAGAATATAGTGCTGTTGTATTAGGCCTTAACAAAGCCATAGAATTTTGTAGAGAGAGTGTCAGTGTGTGGACAGACTCAGCTTTAGTGGTAGGACAGATGAATGGGCTGTATGTTATTAGGAAAGAAAAACTCAAATTACTATATGACACTGTTCAGATTGCAGCAAGGCGCTTTGTCCAACCTGTATCTTACTTCCACCACAGTAGGGGTAGTTATTGGGCGAGGAGAGCAGATAAATTGGCTAATGCAGAATATGTAAAGTATCAAGCAGGTTAATTTTGAAGAATTAACATAGAAATTTTAAACATTGAGGTATAATTAAACAATGGAACAAGAAATAGTTTATAAAGTTATTCACAGGCCTGTTAGAAGAGCAAGATTGGAATATACCAGACAAGGTCTTCGGGTTATTGTCCCTCAAAGTAGAACTTTTGATGTACCAAAATTTGTTGCTACATTTAAGCGTTGGATTTGGCAAAAAAAGATGTGGTATGACAATATGGCAAAACAGTCAGACTCTTTATTTCTAGCTGACAGAACTGATAGAGAATTAATACAGCAAATTAAATATTATTTGCTAGAAGCCGAACAGAGTTTTGGTGTATCTTCTTCTCAGGTAAGATTGAGAGCTATGAAGAGGCAGTGGGGGAATTGTACTAGTCATGGCAGATTAACTTTTAATAAACGACTAGCTAAGTTACCAAATGAGTTAGTGCGATACATAGTATTCCATGAAGCTTGTCATTTGCGTTCAATGAAGCATGGCAAGTTATTTCACAAACTTATGTTGAAACACTTTCCAGATTTAAAACAAAAAGAGCAGTTATTGAGCGCATATGGGTACAAGTTTGGTATTGAGGAATAAATAAAAAACCTCTCCTTCAGGAGAAGTTTTTAATGTATAAACTAAATATAGAACTATTTTGCAGTTGTGATATTCAAAATCACAGGTTGGCCTTTGGTGTCGCTGAGCACTAAGTCTTTTTCAGCGTTGAATTTACCATCGCCATCGTCATTACGCAAAGTCACAACATATGTGGTATTCGATTTTAAGTTAGCATTAACCACTATATCTTCTCTGGTACCACCTTTAAGTAAATAGCTGGATGCTTCAAAAGCTCCTGCTTGGCCGCGGTTGTTGGCTTGATGAATTACTACAAACCCAGGGTTAACTAAGTTTACTAAATCTACAATTAAGCCAGTTCCTGCTTCTTGAGGACCAACATTAAGTAAGTTTTTTCCTTTTAGTTGGCTCATATCTCCGGCTGGTGGTACATTTGCTGGTGCTTCATTGTTTGCTGGCTTGGTTTCTTCTGTGGTTGCCATTTTTAGGTCAACTACTGCTACATCTGGTTCACTTTGAACAGTGTACCAAACAATACCACCAGCAACTGCTGCTGCAACAGCCCCAGCAATGAGCAAATTGTGATGTTGGATTTTTGTTGTTTTTTGTTTCTTCATTTTTCCTTAATTACTAATAATTTATTATACCACAATTTTGGAGAGGTTCCTAATCTTGCTATAATTAATGAAATTATGCATATAGGAATTGAAGCAGAGAGAGCAAATCATAAAACTAAAACTGGTGTTGAGCATTACGCCCATCAGTTGATTTTACATTTGGCTAAGCTGCCAAATAACCACCAATTTACGTTGTATTTGCGCAATGAGCCAGAATCTTGGTTTAGTTCGTTGCCAAACAATTTTTTTACCAAAGTCATCCCTTTCCCTAAGTTTTGGACCCAAATTAGGTTAAGTTGGGAGATGTTGCGACATGCCCCAGATTTGTTATTCATTCCAGCATCAGCTTTGCCACTTATCCACCCGAAACGTTCAGTTGTAACTATTCATGACACAGCATGGGTGAATTACCCAGAAGCTTTTACTTGGACCATGAAATGGTATTTGCATTGGTCAACGAAGTACGCAGTGCGCCATGCCAGCAAAGTTATTGCTGTGTCCGAAGCAACCAGGCAAGATTTAATAAAGTACTACCATGTTCAGCCAGAAAAAGTTGTTGCTGTACCGCATGGTTACGAAATCCCAACAGGTCTTGATGCTTCGGTGTCTGAACAAGTAGGAAAACAGTTGCCGGAAAAATATATTTTGTTTTTATCTACATTACAACCAAGAAAAAATGTGGTCGGTCTCATAGAAGCTTTTGCTGAGTTGAAACGCGAACACCCTGAGCTGCCACATAAGCTAGTAATAGTAGGGAAACCAGGTTGGAAATTTGAACCTATTTTAGAAGCCATAGAAAATAACCCAGACACAGTTGTATATTTAAACCATATTTCCGACAACGACAGATGGCCAGTATACAGAGGAGCCGACTTATTTATTCATCCTAGCTTTTATGAAGGGTTTGGCATGTGGCTGCTAGAAGCTTTTGCTTGCGGTGTGCCAGCAGCTGTATCTAACATATCATCTCTGCCAGAAGTTGGTGGAGATGCAGCTTTGTATTTTGATCCGCACAGCAAAGACGAAATAAAATCTACCATTTTGAAGGTTTTATCTGATCCAGAACTCTCTGCATCTATGGTAGAAAAAGGTAAAAAGCGATTAACAGAATTTAGTTGGCAAAGATGCGCAGAGCAGACCATGGAAGTTTTTAACAAAGCATAACTATGAAATTTCGTTTTGTTCATTTAGCAATAGCTTTTGTAATTTTTGAAGCAGCCCTAACATACTTAATTGGTGTTGGAGTATGGCCTCAGTCTTTATCGTGGTTAGTTTTGGGTTTACTAGCAACAACTATTTTGCTGCTCAATTCATACTACGCATTGTTATTGGTGGTTTTGTCCATCCCTTTTTACATAGTATTACCAAACGCTCAGTTTGATACTTTGTCCATGTGGCGCCCAATATTTGCCTGGTTATTTTTAGTTTGGGCTGGGAAACAAGTATATGCACAATATCTAAAAGGTAAGTTGGTCGAGTTACCTAAAAAAATTTTGGGACAACTGTTCTCTCGGGATAAATACATTATTATTTTCGGTATATCGGCAGTTTTGTCAGCCACTATAGCCGAATTCCCAGAACAAGCTATTTAGCAATTTATCTCTTTGTTTAATATTTTCTTGCTATATCCAATAGTGGTGAATGTGGTCAATT
>CAZQWV010000048.1:0-6177 GCA_964597185.1 uncultured Candidatus Saccharibacteria bacterium | reverse complement strand
GGACACGGAGCAAACCGTTTAATGCACCTGCTAGTTCGTAGCGGTGTAGCGTATCTGTGTCAGATAGTCTCAATGGCAAGTCTCGGTAACTTCTGCTTTTTGACCCAAACACTAACATGGCGTTAGGGCAGTTCATGGCTTTAACTCCATAAACTTCAGTTTCACTTGGCTGGGAGACAAACATGTTTTCCTGGTAGTGTTCCCAATGACCAGATGTTTCCCAGAGCTCTTTTTTATTTACTAAGGGTGCAGAAATTTCTTGATAGTCTCTCATTCTATGTTCACGGCGCCAAAAATCTATGAGTTCATTCATGACTATCATTCCTTTTGGTAACCAATAAGGCATACCGGGAGCAGTGGGGTGAAACATAAACAAGTCCAAGGCCGGTCCAAGTTTTTTGTGGTCGCGTTTCTCTGCTTCCGTTACCAATTCTATATGCTTTTCTAAAAGTTCTTTAGTTTCAAAAGCCAAGCCATAGACTCTTTGCAATTGGGGTTTTTCTTGGTCTCCTCGCCAATATGCCCCAGAAATTTTATCTAGTTTAAAAGAGTCGGGATCTATTTCCGATGTATTGTCTACATGACCCCCTCGGCAAAGGTCTATGAATTCTCCTGTCTTATACAAACTTACAGTAGGGTTTGGATCAGCAACAAGTTGGTTATCAGTTGCATTATGAGTATTTTCAACTGAACCATTTTTTGGCAAAGCATCGTCACTGTTAAGAATTTGGTCTGCTTTTGTAGTGCCAAATTTTTTTATGTCTTCTATAAGCTCTAATTTGAATTGCTGGTGACGTCCTTCAAAAAAAGTTTTAGCTTCGCTGGCAGGCATTTCTTGGCGTTCAAAACTTAAACCAGACTTGGCCAAAGCTTTCATGCGTTTTTCTAATTTAGGCAAATCTGCTGGGGTCAGGGCGCGGGGGAGTAAGAAGTCGTAGTAAAAACCAGTTTCAATAACTGGTCCTACACCAAGCTTAGCATCTGGAAACTGTTCAAGGACTGCTGAGGCGAGCAAGTGGGCAAGAGAGTGCCTTTTATTGTGAAGTTGTTCATTATTTGGCATATTTTTTGGCTTAATTAAGAGGTTTGAATTGACAATTTATTGAATTTATGCTATAATATTATTTATATAGGTCTGCAAAAGCAGCCCTATTTTTATTTATTTTAAAACCCCAGAACTACATTTTCGTATTGCTTGAAGCAATTATCGAATAAATAGTTCTGGGGTCTAATTTTTTATATAGACGGTTCCATCCCAGTTCGCCAGCTAACTAAAAAAGTGCTGGCCTTTTTATGTATTTTATTTGACTTCGCCGGTTGGTAGTCGGGTCTACAGCCAAAAGAACTACATGAATTATATCATTCACTAGCCACTTTGGCAATTTGAGGAAGACTGCGCAAAGCTTTTACAAATTCTGGACTAACTCTTACTTGAGAGTTGGTTTTGAGTTTTTTCTCTCCGCCATTTCCTGCAATGTTTAAGTAGACTTGGACATATCCTGGATTGGCTTCAATAATATTTTTAATTTTCATTAATGTTTCCTGGGAGCTGTCGTTTAAGTAAATAACCACTTCTTTATTTTTCTCCATGTCTTCTAAAGCCATTAAGTAGAGGTCATCATTTGGTAGAGTTGAGATTTTTTCAGCAATAATTTTAATTTCTCCATCTTTGTCTGAAATTTTTCCATCTACTTGAATAATTTTATCTAAATCTAAATACCCCACAGCTTCTATCATGACTTTTGGAAAGACTAAAACTTCTACTGTTGCCCCTGTATTATCTTGCAAAGTAAAGAAAGCCATTGGGTCATTTTTCTTAGTCAGCGTACGTTTGTATTTAGATATTAAACCGCCAAGCTGAACTAGCTGTCCTGCCCTGAGTTCTTTTAGATCTGCAATTTTACCATAGCCTGACAATACAGTTTTGTAACTGTCCAATGGGTGGGCTGAAACATATAAGCCCAAGTGCTCTTTTTCCCACATAAGTTTTTGTTCCATCTCAGCAGGTTCAGTGTCTTTCAAAACAATTTTGCCGAATTGCATATTTTGTCCAAACAACGTGGCTTGCTGGTTCTTGGTGTCTTTGCCATTTTCACGCAAGAAAGCTAAAACAGTTTCGGTGTTGTACAGAAGTTGGTTGCGTTCTCCAAACTTATCTAATGCTCCAGATTTAACTAAAGCCTCCCAAGATTTCTTGTTGAGGTTACGAGTTTGGCATTTGAGTAGAAAATCTTGTAAGTCTTGGAACTGTTCTTTGTTTTTATGAGATGTAATAATTTTTTCAACTACATCTGAGCCCAAATTTTTAATAGCATTTAAGCCAAAACGAATAGTGTGGTCGTTAATGACTGTAAAGTTGTCATAACTTTCAGTAACATCTGGTGGTAGTACGGTTATGCCTAAATTGCGGCATTCTTCTACAGCAGCATAGATTTTTTCTTCATCACCGCTTTCTGCGGTCATAACTGCTGCCATAAATTCCACTGAATAATTGGCTTTCATGTAAGCTGTTTGGTAAGACACCACAGCATAGGAGGCTGAATGGGCTTTGTTAAAACCATATGCAGCAAAAGGTTCGATCCAGTTCCAGACTTCGCTAGCTTTGGCATGGCTCCAGCCAATGGTGTCTTGGCAGCCTTGGATGAATTTTATTTTTTGTTTAGCCATTTCTGCCGGGATTTTTTTACCAACAGCTTTGCGGAATTTATCCACTTCTTCCAAAGTGTAACCCGCTAAGTCATGAGCTATGGTAAGCAAGTCATCCTGGTACACCAAAATGCCGTAGGTACGTTGCAATATTTTTTCCAATGCTGGGTCAAGGTAGGTGACTAAATCGGGGTTGTGTTTGCGACGAATATAGTCAGGCAAGAATTGCATCGGACCTGGGCGGTACAAAGCAATCATGGCCATGATTTCAAAAATAGTGTTTGGTTTTAGGTCACGCAAGTAGTGAGTCATTCCAGATGAACCAAGTTGAAATACCCCAAAAGTTAACCCATCCGACAAAAGTTTGAAAGTTTTTGGGTCAGGGTGAGGTAAGTTATAAATATCTACTTCTATGCCATGGCGAATACGAACCAGCTTTACTGCTTCTTCCAAAATGGATAAGTTGCGAATGCCCAGCAAGTCCAACTTGATAACACCAATAGCATCCCCCTTGGCATTTACATCTAGGGCATACATGTCGTACTGGCTAATTTGTCGGTCGCCATCTGGTTCGCGTTGCAGAGGCATGTACTGAGTAAGAGGTTCGGGAGTAATAACAATTCCAGCAGCGTGGATTGACGCGTGACGAGCGCAGCCTTCTAATTTTTTAGCAATATCTAGAATTTTTTTGGTTTCTGGATCCTGCTCGTAAATTTGTTTTAGTTCTGGGTTCATGTCTAAAGCTTTATCTAAAGTCATGTCAAACCCTTGCTTGCCGATTGGAATCATTTTGGCAATGCGGTCGCATTTGCCATATGGTACTGCCAAAGCACGGCCTACATCTCGCACTGCAGCTCTGGCTTTCATAGTTCCGAAAGTAATAATTTGAGCAACTTTTTCCTTGCCAAATTCTTTTGTCATCCATTCGATGACTTCGTCGCGGCGGTTGTCGGCAATGTCTAGGTCGATGTCGGGCGGGGTAGGGCGGTGCATGGTTAAAAACCGTTCAAACGGTAATTCGTAATATAGTGGGTCTACATTGGTGATGCCTAAAATTCGCCCGACAATGCTTCCTGCAGCAGAGCCTCTGGTGTTGGTGAAAGCTTTTAGGTCTCTTGCGCCTTCTACTACTAAAGCCACCATAAGGAAGTAAGGGGCAAACCCCTTGTTGCAAATAATATCTAGCTCATAGTCAATGCGCTTAAGCACTTCATCTGTAATTTGTCCATTGACATCACCGTAAAAGTTTTTGGCTTTTTCATGTACAACTTTGCGTAAGTGTTCTTCGGAAGTTGTTCCTTCAGGAAGTTTTACTTTAGGGAAATATCTTTGGTTAACAGGAATTTCTAGTTCACACATATTAGCAATGCGCTCTGTATTGGCTATGGCTTCTGGTAAGTCTGCAAACACTAGTTCCATTTCTTCAGGGCTGCGGAACGACAAATTATGAGTTCTCATATCTAACCTGTTGCTGTCTTGCACTGTACGGCCTGTACCAATACAAACCATAATGTCTTGAGCTTCGGCGTCATCTACATCTATGTAGTGACTGTCTGCTGTTGCTACAATGCCAACATTATTTTTTTGTCCCAAAGCTATAAGTTGGTTATTGAGTAAATTTTGTGCTTGCTGGTCTTGTTCTAGTAAAGCGTTGCGCTGTACTTCTAAAAAGAAATGTTCTTTGCCAAATATTTCTAAATATTGTTCTAACTTTTTTTGTCCTTCAGCTTCGGAGATGGCTAAAGCTTTTGGGATTTCTCCTGTTTGGCAACCAGACAAAGCAATTAGTCCTTCGCTGTGCTGGGCTAAAAGTTCTTTGTCTATGCGTGGTTTGTAGTAAAACCCTTCAGTACTCGCAATAGTAGCCAATTTCATGAGGTTTAAGTAACCTGTATAGTTTTTGGCTAACAAAGTTAAATGGTAATAACTAGCATCCAATTTTCCTTCTTTGTCTTGCAGTTTTCTTGGAGCAATATAGGTTTCCATACCAATGATTGGTTTTATACCAGCATTTATGCATGTGTTGTAAAATTCTATAGCTCCATACATTGCGCCATGGTCTGTGATGGCTACAGCTGTCATCCCTTTTTCCACAGCAGAGTTAACCAAGGCATCTATTTTAGATAACCCGTCTAGTAGGGAATAATGAGTGTGGCAATGTAGGTGAGTAAATGGCATTTGGATATTGTATTTGCTATACTAAAGCTATCATAACATAATCACATGTCCGATATACAAGACCGAGTTAAAGTTGCTGCTGAAAGTGCTCTTCTAGTAGGGGAAGAGTCTGGTTTAGTATTGAAAAACTTCTTTTCTGGCATGGCTCGGTGGCAGAAATATGTCTTTTATATAAGTTTGTTATTAATTGTACCAGCTTACTTTGGGGCATACTATGCCGCAAAAGCTATAACCACTGCTAGGCTTGAACCAAATTTACTGGAAGCGCATGTGTCATATAAAGAAATTAAAGAAGTCAGTGTTACCCCGGTAAAACTATTAAAAGTTGCTGACAACCAGTACGCTGCATATTTTCAAATTACCAATAGCAACTTAGATTTAGTAGCTCCAGAAGTGAGTTATGAAATTGAGTTGTACAACACTCAAAAAGAAAAAGTTCAATCTGTGACTGGTAAACTATTTTTGTTGGCAGATCAAAGTAAAACAATTATTTCTTCTCGCATTATTAGCACTGAAGAGTTAACCTTAGCCAAATTGATAATGGATGAAGTTGATTGGCAAAAAAGGTTAGATGTGCCAACTGTGAGTTTCCGCACTCCAAAACCTGAAGTGTATGACCAAACCACCATTATTCCTCCTCAGTTAGTGGTAGAAGGTTCAGTAGTAAATGACAGTGAATACACTGTTGGGAAAATTGCCATCAATTTTATGTTGTATGACCAAACTGGGCAATTGGTTGGGGTTGCTACAAGGGAAGAACGTAATGTGGCTGCATTTGGCCGCAGAGCTTACAAGCAATTATGGACAAACTTAAATTCAGAACAGGTAGCTAAAGTAGAAGTTTCTGTTGATGTAAATACTTTAGAAAAATCAAATATAAAATTTAGCTCTAACGAAGGTGTTCCTGTTTCCAGTTTGCCAGAATTGAATTAGTACTAAACCGTAGAGTATGAAATTTTTTTTAGAACGTTTTAAATATTTTGATATTCCGTTATTGGTTATAACTATTTTGCTGGCCTTAGTAGGGCTAGCTATTTTGTATGCTACTTCGCGATCTGGCGACACCATGACTATTTTCTACCGCCAGCTGGTGTATGTAGGGATTGGCTCTGTTTTGTTTGTTTTATTTTCTTGGTCAAACTACCAGCAACTAGCAAAATTAAACAGAATTGCTTATGGAGTGTTGCTGTTGTTTTTATTGTATTTGGTAATTTTTGGAGACCCTATTCGTGGCAGTGCTCGATGGATAGATTTTGGAGTGTTCAATTTTCAGCCAGCTGAGTTTGCTAAGCTTGTTGTAATTTTAGGGTTGTCTAGATGGCTGTATTTGCGTCGTGGTCAAATTAATTCCTT
>CAZQWV010000047.1:0-6190 GCA_964597185.1 uncultured Candidatus Saccharibacteria bacterium | reverse complement strand
TAGAAAACTTACATTTAGAAGCCAATATTAGCGAAGCCAATATTGCTAGCATTGTTGTTGGACAAGAAGTGGAGCTAACTTTTGATGCTCTTGGCTCAGAACGTAAATTTAAAGGTTTAGTTCAGCTCATTGACCCAGCTTCTACTGTGGTGTCTGGGGTAGTAAACTACAAGGTTACTGCTTCTGTAGAAAAATTGCCAGAGATTAAAACAGGTATGACAGCTAACATGACAGTTTCTGTTGGCGGTAAAGACAATGTGTTGGCTGTGCCAAGCCGTGCTGTAGTGAGCCGTGATGGTAAAAAGTATATTCGTGTTATAACTGACTCTCAAAAGAAAACTTACAAAGAAGTTGAAGTTACTACTGGTATTGAGGCAGATGGTGGCTTAATAGAAATTAGCTCTGGCCTAGAAGAAAACCAGGAAATAGTTTCATTCATCAACAAGAATTAAACCATGTCTCTCATTCGCATTGAGGACTTAACCAAAGATTACATCAATGATGATGTAGTAACCCCAGTATTGAAAGGGGTGGATTTAGTTATTGAACCAGGTGAGTTTGTAGCCATTATGGGACCATCTGGAAGTGGTAAATCTACCCTCATGCATATTTTGGGATTTTTAGACCGTGCCACTTCTGGAGTGTTTGAATTTGAAGGTGAAGACACTACCACTTTTGATGATGACAAATTAGCCCAGATTCGCAATGAGCGCATTGGGTTTGTGTTTCAAGCTTTCAACTTACTTCCTCGCACCACAGTGTTGGACAATGTGAAGTTGCCTTTGGTTTATGGCCAGAAAAAAAATCAAGCTGAGTTGGCCAAAAAAGCGTTAGCTGCTGTAGGCTTGGAAGACCGCATGGGTTACATGAGTAATCAAATTTCTGGTGGGCAGAAACAGCGCGTGGCTATTGCTCGGGCTTTGGTTTGCGATCCAGCAGTTATTTTTGCAGATGAACCTACAGGAAACTTGTATTCTAAATCTGGTAATACAGTGATGAAAATTTTACAAGATTTGAACAGCGAAGGACGTACCATTATTTTAGTTACCCACGAGCAAGACACAGCAGAACATGCCAAACGCATTGTTCGTATACGGGATGGGTTAATTGTGTCCGACGAAAAAGTTACTAACCGGAAGTTGGCTAAGCATTCCGGTGAACTGGAAAAATAAATGAGTTTTTATACTGAATTAAAAATGGTAATGGCTGGTTTGCGCGCCCGTGCGGGCCGGTCTTTTTTAACAATACTTGGTATTGTAATTGGGGTTGCTGGGGTGGTAGTTATTATTGCTTTGGGAGCAGGAGCGCAAAGTTTGGTTTTGGGACAAATCCAAAAAATTGGCACCAACTTAATTGGTGTTCTTCCCGGCAAAAGCAATGAGAAAGGTCCTCCTGCAGCTGTATTTGGTATTTCTGTTACCACTTTAACCAGAGATGATGCCAAAGCCATGGCAGACCCACTGCGCTTTCCGCACATTGTGGCTGTGTCTAGTGTGGTGCAAGGTCAAGGTACTGTGGTATGGCGCAATCAAAGCATAGATACTCAGTTTACTGGTACAGATGCGCAAAGACCAATTGTCCAAAATATTCCTATTGAGATGGGTAGGTTTTTTGATGAGAAGGAAGAGTCTTCAGGCAATGTGGCAGTGTTAGGCCAAGATGTGAAGCAAGAGCTTTTTGGTAACAATGACCCACTGGGGGAAATTATAAAAATTAAAAATGTTCCTTTTAGAGTTATTGGAGTGCAGGCAAAACAGGGAACAGTAGCTTTCCAAAACCAAGATGACCAAATTTATATCCCTATTGGTATTGCTCAACAACAGCTGTTGGGTATAAAGCATTTGCAAGTCATAAATGCCAAAATAGACGAAGCTGCAAATGTAGACCCTACTATTGCCGATGTCAGACAGCTGTTGCGTGAAAGACATAATATTGACCCTAACGAAGATGAAGATTTTTCTGTACGAGATTTGGCTGGTGCAATTGAATTGCTTACTACCATAACCGATGCTTTGCGTTTGTTTTTGGTGGCAATGGCAGGACTATCTTTAGTAGTTGGTGGAATTGGAATTATGAATATTATGTTAGTTACAGTAGCTGAGCGTACTAGAGAGATTGGGCTGCGTAAAGCTGTTGGCGCTACCAACGCAGCTGTGCGCAATCAGTTTTTGTTGGAATCTAGCTTTACTACTTTGCTTGGTGGTTTGCTTGGTATTGCTTTAGGTTCAGGTTTGGCGTACTTAATTTCTTTGGGTGCAAAATATGCAGGATTTACCGACTGGGCGTTCGTTATCTCGCCACTGTCCATTGTGTTAGCTTTGGGTGTTTCTGCCCTCACAGGGGTCATTTTTGGCTTATATCCAGCTTTTAAAGCAGCTAAGTTAAACCCTATAGATGCGTTAAGGTACGAATAACGATCCAGGAATAAACATATGTTTTCATCTTTTAAACAAGCTATTAGAGGACTAACCAGCAATCTTACCAGAACAGCGTTAACCACGTTGGGTATTGTTATTGGTATTGCCACAGTTATTGTGGTGTTGTCTGCTGGAGCTGGGTTTAACAGTTTTATAAATGCTCAATTACAATCTTTAGGAACTAACTCCATAACTGTAGAGACCCGAGTTCCTCCAACCACCAAAGCTCGTAATAGCGGGGGAGGTGGTAGCGATGCCGGAGCTTTGGTAACACCAATTACAACTTTAAAAAACCGAGATGTGCAAGATATCAAACGTTTGCCTAACGTGGTAGATGCATACGGTGCAGTTATTGGGCAAAAAGTTACCTCATATAAAGATGTATCTAAAAACGCCATGATCTTTGGGTCAGATGCCTCCAGGTTTGATATTGATCAAGCTGTTATTGATAAAGGCAGGCCTTATACAGAACAAGAAGATTTAGCTGTAGCTCAAGTTGCTGTTCTGGGAGCAACTATTGCAGAAGATTTATTTGGAGAAGAAGACCCTATTGGTAAAACTATTCGCATCGATACATACAACTTTGTAGTTATTGGGGTGTATGAAAAAAAACCATTAGCGTTAGATGGTGCTGCTGAACAAGTTTTTGTACCATTGCAAACTGCTCAGAAAAAACTATTGGGCATAGATTATTTGTTTTATGTACTAGCCCAAGCTAAAGATAATAATTTGGCAGAAGGTACAGCTGAAGATATGCGACAGATTCTTCGTACTAACCATAACATAGACGACCCAGATAAAGATGACTTTTTAGTGAATACTCAAGCAGGTAACTTAAGTACTTTTAATACTATTTTGACTGGCATAACTTTTTTGCTCATTGCTGTGGCTGCCATTTCTTTGTTGGTAGGCGGAGTGGGGATTATGAATATTATGTATGTGGTGGTAACTGAACGCATTTCAGAAATAGGATTGAAAAAATCTTTAGGAGCTCGCTACGGAGATATTCTAGCTGAATTTTTAATTGAAGCCATATTGCTAACTGTTGCTGGTGGTGTGTTAGGTATTGTTGTTGGAGCAGTAGTCTCTTACCTAATTGCAATACTAGCCAACAATTTTGGGTTTGACTGGAAATTTACAGTTCCTTTGTATGGAATTTTGCTCGGAGTAGGGGTTTCCAGCACCATTGGTTTAATATTTGGAGTATTTCCAGCCAGGAGAGCTGCCAAAATGGATCCTATTGAAGCACTACGACACGAATAGCAATTTTGTGTTATAATTAAAGTAAGTTTAATGAGTTTTTGAAACAAAAAATTTCCTTTTTTCAATGTCCAATATCGAACTTAACAGTTTGTTGAAACAAAAAAAAATTGTTACTGAAGATAGCTTAACCCAGCTACAACAGAACTGGCACGCACTTAAAACTCCTGTACCGTGGGAGGATTTTTTAGTAGAGCAAAAAGTGGTTGCTGAAAAAGATTTGCTCGAGATGAAGTCTGTGCAATTGAAAGTGCCTGTTGTAGATTTATTCAATGAAAAAATTGAACCAGAAGTATTAAGTTTGGTTCCCGAACCCATTGCTCACAGGCATAAAATTATTGCTTTTGCTAGAACTCAGTCAGAGCTGTCTTTGGCTATGGTTGACCCAACAGATTTACAAACCAAAGAATTTATTCAGAAGAAAACCGGGCTAGCCATAAGCGTGTTTTTAATTGGCAAATCATCTTTAGACTTTGGTTTGTCTAAGTATCACACTAACTTAGAAGGAGAAATAGATAATTTAGTTGCAGAAGGAAAAGAGAAGGCTTCGGATGAAGCAGACAAAGACAAAAAACCAGGGGACGAACTGTCTAAAATGGCAGCAGAAATTCCAGTTATTCGTGTGGTAGATACTCTAATGGAATATGCAGTACTGGAAAAAGCTTCCGACATCCACATTGAGCCTCAAGAAACTAGCGTTATTGTTCGTTATCGTATTGACGGCGTATTGCACGATGTAATGACTTTACCAAAAGTTATTCAAGCTGCTTTGGTAGCGCGCATAAAAGTGCTATCCAATTTGAAAATAGATGAACATCGTTTACCCCAAGATGGGCGTTTTAAAATTGAGAAAGATGGTTACAAATTTTCTTTGCGTGTTTCTACAATTCCAATTTTCGACGGAGAAAAAGTAGTTATTCGTTTGCTGGATGAATCTAGTAAAGCCATGAGCTTAGAGCAGTTAGGGTTTTTGCCAAGCCAGTTGGAAGTTGTTACCCGAAACATAAAAAAACCTCATGGTATGTTGTTGGTTACAGGTCCTACAGGAAGCGGAAAATCCACTTCTTTGTATGCTATTTTGAGTTTACTCAATACCAAAAGTGTGAACATCTCTACCATTGAAGACCCAGTTGAATACCGTATTGTTGGAGCAAACCAAATGCAGGTGAACCCAAAAATTGGTTTAACTTTTGCTATGGGTTTACGTGCTTTGCTTCGGCAAGACCCTAATATTATTATGATTGGGGAAATTCGTGACCGTGAAACTGCGGAAGAAGCCATGCACGCTGCCATGACTGGTCACATTGTGTTATCTACATTGCACACCAACAGCGCTGCTGGGGCTTTGCCTCGTTTAATGGACATTGGCCTTGAAAGTTATTTGATTGCTTCAACAGTGAATGCTGTTATGGGGCAACGTTTGGTTCGTGTGATTTGCCCAGATTGTAAAAATGCAGACAAGCCGGAAACCGAAGTAGTAGAGTCTTTGCGCAAACTATTTGATTTAGATAAGCTGCTGAACGTTATTAAGCGTGAAAAGCCCGATGTTAAAGCTAAAAAGTTTGAAGAGTTGAAGTTTTTCCGTGGACACGGTTGTGAGAAGTGTAACAACAGTGGTTACAAAGGGCGTATTGGTATCCATGAAATTTTAGATGTAACCCCAGAAATTGGTGACATGATTGTAAAACATGCGACCACTCAAGAAATTCAAGAAAAAGCTGAAACAGAAGGTATGGTGCTTATGTGGGAAGATGGTTTCATTAAAGCCATCGATGGTATTACTACCATTGAAGAAATTTTGCGCGTTAGTAAGGAATAGAATATGCCTATTTTTGAATATACCGCAGTTAACAAGCAAGGGGTTAGGCAAACAGCTAGCATTGAAGCAGCTAGTTTGTTGGCAGCAGGGCATTTGCTGAAAGAGCAAGGTCTTATTCCATTGGAGCTAGAAGAAAAGCATGAACAAAAGTTTATGACTTGGTTGAAAAATGCTGGCTCTGTACCTTTAAAAGAAAAAATTGTTTTTATCGAAAACTTACATCTCATGCTTAAAGCTGGAATTGCTGTGCCTCGTGCTCTACGCATCATTACCAAGCAAAGCCGAAACCGCAAGTTTAAAAATATTTTAGACAACATGGCCAATGCTGTTGAAGCAGGAAAAAGTTTAAACGAAGCTTTGGCAGAATACCCAAAAATATTTTCACACATTTTTATTTCCATGGTGAAAGTAGGGGAGATGTCAGGAGATTTAGAGCAAAGCTTAGAATATTTAGGGGTTCAGTTAGAACGAGAAAATGACCTTAAGTCCAAAACTCGTGGAGCCATGATGTACCCCGCAGTTATCATCATAGCTATGGTTATTATTGGGGTGGTGTTGTCCATTTTCGTATTACCTAAATTAACAGCAACCTTCAAAGAGTTCAATGCCGATTTGCCAGCCATAACCAAAGCTGTTATTAGTTTTACAGATTTTACTTCTAATAACCCAGTGGTTATTATTGGCGGACTCATTG
>CAZQWV010000046.1:0-6369 GCA_964597185.1 uncultured Candidatus Saccharibacteria bacterium | reverse complement strand
GGATGTGGATACTAAATACCTACTCTCTCCTATTGGTGACTCGGAAACAAACTCATGACAATACTCCCCGCCAATATATCCATTATCAGATTCAACGATTTCAGTTGGTAAACCCAAACGTTCAAAAATTCTAGAATATACTTCTTTCATCTTTTCATAAGTTTTTACAAAATCTTCTGCATCTTTATGAAAAGAATACCCATCTTTCATAATAAATTCACGAACACGGAGCAACCCTCCACGTGCACGTATTTCATCTCGAAACTTATTTGAAAATTGATAGATATGAAAAGGTAAATCTTTATAACTTATTACGAACTTTCGTACTAAATCCACAAACATTTCTTCGGCTGTACCGCCCAAAGCAAATTCAGCATCACGACGATCTTTGACTTTCATTAACTCAAATCCAGCAGTGTTTGTGCGATTCGTTTCTTTCCATAATTCAAGAGGATGTAAAGTAGGAACTACCATTTCCTGGCCACCAGCATTATCCATTTCCTCTTTCACAATTTTCATTATATTCTGTTGCACCTTATGACCAATTGGTAAAAAGAAGTACCTTCCAGCCACTGACTCTCTAATATAACCAGCCTGAACTAGTAGTTGGGATGAAATAATTTTCTCATCTTGGGCTGGGCGCCTTTCAGTTTTTAAAAAATATTCTGATTGTTTCATATCTTTATCCTATAATATTCTTAAACAACGTAGTAGAAATTACATCTTTAGCAGTTACAACTACCATAAGCAACAGAAGCAAAATAAATCCAATTGCATTTGCGCTTTGTTCCCATTGCGGGTTGTTTCGCTTGCCTCGAATTTTTTCTATTAACAGAAATAGCATACGACCTCCATCTAAAGCAGGTATAGGCAAACTGTTTAACAAAGCCAAGTTCAAGGACAAGAATGACACAAATTGTAGCAATGGAATAATCCCTATTCTAGCAACTTCACCAGTTAGCTGGGCAATTTTTACAGGCCCACCAACATTTTCTAATCCATTACCAGAAGTAAATAACCCTACCAAACCTACCACAATAGCTTTCAATTGGTCTATGGTAGTTAAAGCACCTTGCCACAAAGCCATATACCACGGCAAAGTTAGTTCCCCAACAGTAGCCAAACCTACCCCTGTTGGACCAGAGTTTGCCGGAGGATTAGCATCGGATTGAACTGAGGCGCTTATAGTTTGGTTAAAACGTTGTACTTCAAAAACAATTGTCTGACCTTTGCGCTGATAAATAAATTCCCTTACATTTTGTATTTCAGTAAGTTGTTGGCCATCTAGTTTTAAAATAGTGTCTCCTGGTTGTAACCCTGCTTTTGCTGCCGGAGATTCTGGAACAACATCTATTACAGCAACTCTCTGCTCGGTTAAAGTACCACCGCGTGGCAAATCTTGACCTTCTACAGCTACAGGCAAACCAGCCATGTAGCCAATACTCAGCAGTACCCATGCCAAAACTACATTCATAAGCACGCCAGCTGCTAGAGTTAGCATGCGTGGCCAGAAAGGACGATTCACAAAACTTTGTGGATTTTCTTCAGAGTCATTATTTTCCCCTAAGATTTTTACAAATCCCCCTAAAGGTATCCAGTTAATAGAGTAAATGGTGTTGGTAGATTCCACTTTTGGCTTGCGTCCTACCAATCTCCAACGTCCATCGATTTTTTGAATACCAAACAGTCTTGGCGGGAATCCAAAACCAAATTCATGCACTTCCATACCACTTCGTTTAGCCACCAAAAAGTGGCCAGCTTCATGTACGAAAACTAGCAACCCGAGAACAATAACGAAAATTATAATTGTTGTTATCATGACTTAATTTATATGGTCATTAATTCTTGTTCTTTATCTTCAGCTGCAACTTTTATTTGACTATTGTAGTCGTCTATAACTTCTTGAAGTTTCTTTTGTAAGTGAGTTACATCATCTTTGGTTAAATTACCATCTGATTCTCCTCGCTTCATCTCTTTTATAGCATCTTCTCTGGCTTGGCGAATACCAATGCGTGCAGCTTCTGCCATTTGGCTTACCAGCTTAACCATTTCTTTGCGGCGGTCTTCTGTTAGCGGCGGCAAATTTATGCGAATCACATTACCGTCATTACTGGGCATAAAACCTAAATTAGCTGCGATAATACCTTTTTCAATTTCTTGTAGTTGGCTTTTATCCCAAGGGCTAATGGTTAAAGTTTTGGCATCACTAACTGTGACGTTAGCTACTTGTTGAATAGGAACTTTACTACCATAGCTGTCTACCTGTACAGTGGCCAACAAAGCTGGGTTGGCACGGCCAGTTCGTACACTACTTAATTCATGGTGGTAATGCTCAATAACTTTATCAAAATTTGGTTTGTGAGATTGGATAATTTCGTTACTCATGAAAATTGTTTAATTACTTAAGTTTTGCTCCTGCATACACTACTAACTGGTTTTGCGGATGAACTAAAAATGTTCCTATAACAGCTGTTGTGTTAGGGTTCTGAGTCTGCCATGTAAACCCACCGTCTGTGGACTTATATATAGTAGATTTCACTGCTGTATACACCATATTGTCATTTGACGGGTTTATGCCAGCAGACAAAATATTAGCAGACTGGTCTTGTACCGGCAATACTAGTTTAGACCATGTCACACCTTGATCCAAACTTTTGAACAATCCATTATCTGTTGCTAAATAAATACTCCCAACACCTAAGGCAAATTGGTTATATGACCCAACTTTATTAAAAACTCCCAAATTACCTTGCGATTTACCCAAATCGGGAGTTAAATTGGTAAAAGTCAGTCTGTCATCGCTGCGGTACAGTCCTTGCTTCTTGGCTAATAAGAAAATGCTATTGTTATAGCTTTGGATGGAACTAACGCTGGTTTTGAAATTATATAACAATCTCCAGCTTAAGCCTGCATCATCGCTTTGCACCAAATTACCATCTTCAAGACCAATAAATAAACGTTGTCCGCTATCTGCCAATATAGACATAACTGGGTTACCTGTGGTGCCTTCATTATATATTTCTTGCCAAGACTTGCCATTATCTTTGGTCACCAACACCCTACCGTATTTTAAAGATGTGCCAGCAACATAGATAATATCTGCATTATTTGGGTCAAAAGCAAAGTCGAATACACTAAAATCATTCAATATTTGGTTCCAATTATTACCTCCATCATCGGACATGAGCATGCCATTGTTTGAACTGCCCAAATAAATAGTTTCAGAGGAAGTGGGCTTGAACTTCATAGCAACAACATCTGTTCCATTGAGATTTTGTTCAGCTTTGTCTTTTATAGTATTTGCAACTTGCCAGTCAGTGCCGCCATTAGCAGAACGGAGCACCCCAGCTCTCTTAGCAGTCGCATTGTTAGGAGTTCCTGAACCACCAAACAAGTTGCATGATGCGGCAACCAATGACATAGTGGCTGTTAATAAAATAATTTTAACTATTTTCATAAATTTATAATAAAAGTTTTTGTAGCACTAATTTTTTATTTACATTTGATTTTAATAATTCCAAACTGTCCATGAGTTTGCGCATGGGCTTAGCCAGCTGCGGATCTTTGGTAAGCCTAGCTTTTTGGGTTAACAATGTTGTTGTAAAAACTTCTGTGAGTGTAGAACTGTCTTCATTGCCCCACTGGGCTACTGCAAGCAACCTGTCGCTGACAGTACTGTTAAAATTGCTGAGTTGCTTGTGTAACACAGCAGCCTTCTCTGTTGTTGTATTATTGTTTAAAATTTCTAACAGCCTCCCTGGTGAACCACCACTGGCTAAAATCTGTTCTGTAGTTGGCTCTAGATGCTGGCTGGCCGCATACTGTCCAAGTTCAGTCTCATTGAGTCTATTAAAATTAATCAACTGGGACCTGGAAACAATGGTAGCAATAGGTCTTTGGCTGGAAATGAGAAATATAAAAGTACTCTGGCTAGGCTCTTCTAAAACTTTTAGTAAAGCGTTGCTAATTGCTAAAGAAGCTAAATTAAAATTATCAATTATTGCAACTTTGTAACTACCTTTTACTGGTCGAACAGAAATAAGTTCAATAAATTCTCGTAAATCTTCAATAGAATCCTGCACAGCCAAATCTAACTCCATAATGTCTGCAGTGGAATTTTTGGTTATGCTCTGAGCCACTAGTTTAGCCATACTGTACTTACCGACACCGCTTGGACCTAAAAACAAATAAGCATGCGAAAGGTTATTGCTAGCAATTTGTTGCTGCAACAATTCTTTGGCTGATAAATGTCCAAAAATGTTAGTAAAAACCATAGTAAAATTCAATTCTGCCAATAAATTATACCATTTTTTGGCTCATTTACCTAACTTCTAAATAAAACTCCCTGACAATGACAGGGAGTAATATAAACCTTATTCAACAACTTTAATTGTGCCTGTAACTGATGGCTGTAAGTGGTCATGGTAAGGCCAACTACCAACTTTAGTAAACTTAAATTGGAAAGATTTCCCCGAGGCTAACTCTTTTTTTGCATCAAATTCTGGGTAGTTACTATGTTGAGGGTGCGGACCTGAAGCTGGCCAAAAAACATCCTCACTATTGTTTTGGAAAAATACTATATCACCTTGTTTTATAGTTAAACTTGCTGGGGTAAACTTTGTACCATCGTACGTAACTTCGTGTACAGAAATATTAGGGTCTTGAATATCAGATTCATCGCTGTACTGTGCTTGGCTGGAATTGTTTGGTGAGCTAACAGGTGAATCGGGGTCATCGCTATTGGTTTGGGAATTGCTGTTTCCAGAGCTATTACTATCTACTTGTCTATCTTCATCTAATATAGTAGATGCGGTTTGTTCGTTGCTTGAAGTCAGCACCTCTGGATTTTGAGTTTGACCCTTGCCATAAATGTATAACCCAACCAGAGCAATAATTAATAAAGCTAAAATGGTATATAAAATTTTATTTTGCATAGTTTTATGATTAATAACAGTTATGTTATGCTCTAATTAAATTATAACACTATGTCAGGAGCACTAAAAGATAAACCTAAAATAATTGCTATAGTTGGTCCAACTGCAAGCGGCAAAAGCGAACTAGCTGTCAAGCTGGCCAAAGAACATAATGGAGAAATACTTTCAGTAGATAGCAGACAAATTTACCAAGGTATGGACATTGGTACAGGTAAAGTGCCGGGTAAATTTAAAATTATAGACGGTAAAAAAATTTATGCTTATAAAAATATTCCCCACTATGGCATAGACATTGCTAGTCCAAAAAGGCAATACTCGGTTGCTCAATTCCAAAAGTATGCCAGCAAAATAATTAACCAAATAATTCGCAAAGGCAAACTTCCCATTCTTTGTGGTGGCACAGCTCACTGGATGGATGCAGTCGTATATGGACAAGAATTCCCTGCTATTAAATCTGACAAAAAACTCAGAGCTGAGTTAAGCAAACTTTCTGCAGAAGAGCTGTTCAAAAAATTAAAAAAGTTAGACCGCAATAGAGCGAAAACTATTGACCCCAAAAATCCGCGTAGACTTATTCGTGCTATTGAAATTGTTTCTGCAACAGGAAAAACCGTACCGAAATTAAAACACTCTTCGCCTTACAATATAACTTGGATTGGTATTAATCCAGGAATGGAAAAATTACAGGAAAAAATCCACAAAAGACTTAACCAGAGGGTTAGGCAAGGAATGTTTCACGAAATAAAAACTTTGCATAAACAAGGCATTTCTTGGCAAAAAATGTGGAACTTTGGTTTAGAATACCGCTATGGGAGTATGTACTTGCAGAATAAAATGGACAAAAAAGCTGCACTAGAAAAACTGCAAACCGAGATACGTCAGTATGCTAAAAGACAACTGACTTGGTGGAAAAGAAATGAAGATATTACTTGGTTGTAAAAACTTTGGCGCTGTCTCTAATCCGTCGTTGCAAATTGTCACAGTTGATTTCTACCAGGCCAAACTTCGGACCATAGCCATCATGCCATTCGTAAGTATCGGTTAAGGACCAATAAAAATACCCTTGTACATCTATTTTTTCTGAGATAGCTTGTTCTACAGCTTCTAAATGCTCAGCAATGAACCGATGTCTCATGCTGTCTTCAGCATTAGCTATCCCGTTTTCAGTTATGTAAATAGGTTTGTTGTACTTTGCTAAATCTTTCAATAAATAAAATAAACCTTTTGGATAAGTCATCCAGCCCATATCAGACTTTGGACCT
Organism: uncultured Candidatus Saccharibacteria bacterium; assembly: GCA_964597185.1. GTDB lineage: Bacteria > Patescibacteriota > Doudnabacteria > UBA920 > UBA920 > CAYQEU01. The sequence continues at coordinate 173 of CAZQWV010000046.1, read as the reverse complement.
TCACTATTTTTTAACTCCCCACCACGAGTCCAACTAAACTTTATAATCTGATGGAAATAGTAGTTTAAACCAATAAAGTCGGAGTACTCCACAGTTTTATTTAGAATGTAGTGGTTACCAAAATATTTTAATAGACTTACCAGCAAATTATCTAAAATATGGTGGGGTCTATA
>CAZQWV010000045.1:0-6390 GCA_964597185.1 uncultured Candidatus Saccharibacteria bacterium | reverse complement strand
CAGATTCTTTGTTTCCCGGAGGTGTGATTGCCCCTGTTGCCGCCAATTGGCTAACTTGCTGAAACAAGTTGTCAAAGCCAGCAAATAACTCTTGAACAAAAGACTCCTTATTGGCAAATTGAATCAAATTTACTTCATCCTGTTTCAATTCAACAAACCCGTAGGAAGATTTTGCCGGCAACTCAGAACCAATTTCCAAACCCCAACTGTCACGGTAAGAAAGAATGGTTTCGGGTCCGTGCCACAGTTTGACGGTCCACAACACATCTTCTTGTATGACGTGTTTGTAAACTATGGCATCCGTATAAAGATCGTTGTTGTAGTCGGAAACTTCCAGCACTTCACCAGCGGTGCTGCCTTGAGCATCGGTCAGCCAATATTCCAAAATTTGAGGGCGACCGTTGTCAAAGTCCATAGGAATTATGGCAGCAACCTCCAACTTAACAGTTGTAGGAACCGGGACTTTGAAAGTCGTTGGTGACTTGGCAGGAGTAGTAAGTTTTTTTGGAACATTGCTTTTGCTTGGGTCTTTCTTAACACCCGGAAAGTTAGGGTCGGGGGTATGGTCCGGCACAAGAATGTATGTAGGCTGTGTTTGAGCAGGCACAGGAGAAGGAGACTGCTCGGGTGGCAACTGAATAGTTATTTCAGCCGGAGTCTGAACCTGCTGGGAGTTTGTGGCAGATGCAGCAGTATTACCTTGCGGTGACTGCTGGTTAGTTGTTGGTCCGCTGGCACAAGACACGGCAAGTGCCATTAACAAAATTAAAAATATTCTCTTCATAATTTTCCTCGTATCAAAATGTTCTCGTAACCTTACTACCAAGCCCTATGCTGTGGTAGGTGTACGATTTGCTGTAATTATTCTCCTAAAACCAATGAAACTCAACAAACTTATGCCCAATTTTCATCAAAACAAATGGTAACGAAATAGCAGCTACACTAAAGCATGAATATTTGCTTTTTTTTGAAAATGTGTGATATAATTAGACAAAAGCCCCCAAGGGCTTTTAAAAAAGCCTGAAAAAATTACTAAAACTGGCTTATTTAAAAGGAAAATATAAAATGGGAAAAGTCATAAACTTCTTTCGAGAAGTCAAATCCGAGCTATTTAAAGTAGTTTGGCCTACACGCAGAGATACTATTCGCTACACAGTTAGCGTAGTTGTATTTAGCGTAGTGGTTGCTCTTATTTTAGGAGCTGCTGACTTTGGCTTACTTCGCGGATTTGAAGCAATTTTGAACCGTTAAAAGCAAACAATAGATTATTTAATTTCTTTTAACCTATGAGTAAACAACAAGTTACCGGCGAACGGAATTGGTATGTATTGCACACCTATAGTGGATACGAAGATTCTGTGGCTTGGAACCTCAAGCAACGTATTGAGAACATGGGCATGCAAGACAAAATCTTCGATGCCATTGTACCAAAAGAAAAGAAAATCAAAATTCATAACGGCAAACGCACCACAGTAGAAGAAAAGATTTTCCCAGGTTATGTATTGGTAGAAATGATTGTAACCGATGACTCATGGTACGTTGTACGTAACACCCCAAATGTTACTGGATTCGTAGGTTCTGGAACCATTCCAACTCCAATTTCTGATGAAGAAATTAAATACTTACAGAAACGCATGGGTGTGGAAGAACCGAAGTTCAAAGTAGACTTCCTTATTGGCGATTTAGTCCGCATTACCGATGGTCCATTTAAAGACTATGAAGGTAAAGTGGGAGAAATAGATGAAGCCAAAGGTAAAGTTAAAGTTATGGTTACCATCTTCGGTCGCGAAACTCCAGTTGAGTTAGATTTCTTACAAGTTAAAAAAGTTTAATTAATAAATTAAGAAAGGAAGTGGTTGACGGGTAACTCCCGCCTCGGCCCCAATAAGGCTACCACACAACATTCATGGCTAAAAAAGTCAAAGCTATAGTAAAACTCCAACTACCTGCTGGTAAAGCAACTCCAGCTCCACCAGTTGGTACTGCCCTTGGTCCCCATGGGTTAAACATTGCAGAATTTACCACTGCATTCAACAGTCAGACAGCTCAAATGGGTGACATGATTATCCCAGTTGAAATGACTATTTTTGAGGATCGTACTTTTACTTTCATCCTCAAAACCCCTCCTGCTGCAAACCTCATCATGAAAGCTATCAATTTGCAAAAAGGTTCCCCAAACCCACTAACAACTAAAGTCGGTAAAATTTCTGCAGAAGAAATTCGCAAAATTGCAGAAACTAAAATGCCAGACCTTAATGCTGTAAGTTTAGAAGCTGCAGAAAAAATTATCCGTGGAACAGCTCGCTCCATGGGTGTAGATGTAATTGACTAACATTTTAGGTTAATTATTAACACATAACCATATGGGATTAATATTCTTTCTCATACTTGTAGCTCTGTTCGTTATCCTTCCTGGGTTGCGCATTATTCAACAATACCAAGAAGGGGTAGTATTTCGTTTGGGACGCATTGTTCGCATACAAAAGCCAGGTCTAAATTGGGTTATCCCATACATTGAATGGGTACGTAAAGTAGATTTGCGCACTGTAACTCTGCCAGTACCTCCACAGAAAATTATTACCAAAGACAACGTCTCTGTAGATGTTTCTGCTGTGGCTTACTTCAAAATTGTAGACCCAGTAAAAAGCATTGTAGCCATTGAAAGCGTTATTGCTGCCATTAACCAAATTGCTCAAACTTCGGTACGTAATATTGTTGGTAAGTTTCAATTAGATGAGATCTTGTCTGAACGAGAAAAAATCAACACTGAAATTACCAAAGTTCTAGATATGCACACCGAAGAGTGGGGAGTGGTAGTGCCAGTAGTTGAAATTAAAGATATTGAATTACCAGAAGGCATGCAACGCGCCATGGCAAAACAAGCTGAAGCAGAACGAGAAAAGCGTGCTAAAATTATTGCTGCTGAAGGAGAATTTCTTTCTTCTCAAAAATTGGCAGATACAGCAGACATTATGGCTGCTCACCCAATTGCTTTGCAGTTGCGTAATCTCCAAACCATGGCAGAAATTAGCATTGAAAAAAACTCTACCATTATTTTCCCAGCTCAATTCATGAGCACCATCAAAGATATTAAAAACTTTGTGGAGCATGAAGGAATAGCTAAAAAATAATATGCATAATATCAAAAAACTTTATCTCTATGCTGTTTCTCTAATTTCTCTGGTAATTCTAGTTATCGCATCCGTCATCCTCATAAACCTTGGTCTAAAAACTTTGGTGTTCACAAAAGCAGACAGAGCTTACGACTACTACTCTGAACCATGCAACAGCTATAGTGAATTTGACCGGGTAGATGCAGATTGTAGCGATGAAGCTAAGGCACGCAGAGCTCAAGAACAAAATGAACGACGTAATGCTCAAAAACAAAGTGAAGCAGCTACAGCTCTAGCCATGATATTAGTCGCCGCACCTGTGTTTTACTACCACTGGCGCTTGGCTAAGAAAGAGCAATAAACCCATTTTCAATTTTTATCAAATTTAGTTATCAATTAATTTGTGGGACGCGACTAGGAGAGTATCTCCGGCACGGTTTGCACCACGAAAGGACAAATTATGTCAAAGCAATCTAAACGTCTTAAAGCCAGTGTTGAATTAGTAAACAAAGACACCCTTTACTCTGCAGCAGAAGCCGTAGAGTTAGCCAAAAAAACTGCTACTACCAAATTTACTGGATCAGTAGAAGTTCATGTTAGAACCAACATTGAAGCTAAGAAAACCGACCAAGCTATTCGCGGTAGTGTAACCTTGCCTCATGGTACAGGTAAAACCAAGCGCATTGCTGCTTTTGTTAGCGATGCTAAAGAAGCTGAAGCCAAAGCTGCTGGAGCTAACTTAGTTGGTGGTGAAGAGCTCATTAAACAAATTAAAGAAACTGGTAAAACAGATTTCGATGTTGCAGTAGCAGAACCAGCTATGATGGCCAAACTAGCTCAAATTGCCAAAATTCTTGGTACTCGCGGTCTTATGCCTAACCCAAAAACTGGTACAGTATCCGACAATATTGCAGAAGCTATTAAAGAAATTGCTGGTGGTAAAGTCAACTTTAAAAATGATGACTCTGGCAATGTTCACTTAACCATTGGTAAAACAGATTTTGACTCAAGTAAGCTACAAGAAAACCTCAAAGCTTTTTACGATGCTTTGCTACAAAGCAAACCAGCTGCTGTTAAAAAACAATTCATTGCTGGCATTTCCATGAATGCCACCATGGGTCCTGGCATCAAAGTAAAAATGTAATTTAGCTCACAGCTATCTAACACAATATATTTAAAGCCCCTGTCATAAGGGGCTTTTTAATTTTGTGCATGAGACGTTCTGTCTAATATCGCTGCCAAACGTCCACCAGCAGCTCTTGATTTTTCTGCTTAAATAAGGCATAATACAAGGCCTACTTAATTTCGTATTTTAAGTATGGACAACAAAAAAACGGTCAAAGGAGGACCTTTAAATGACAGAAGCAAACGAAGACCCAGTAAATGGGTTCAATCAAGCTGCGGTCGATGACAGAATAGAACGTCTATTGGGAGAAATGGATGTTGAGTTAAAGCTCGACTACCAAGCTCTCAAAGGCGATTTACTCTCCATCGCACGCAGTGGAATACTAAAACATGTTCGGGATAAATCAGCAAAGCTCACTGCAGGTGATGCCCGAAAAATTATCAACGCCGCTCGGGAAGGGAAGTCAGTGGAATTCCACCCGACATCACCTGCCGCAAACACAACAACTACCAAGCCGGCACCAGAGCCGGCAAAAACACCGCCCACACCACAAAAAACCCAGCCTACGGTAAGCAACAACGGCAAGCCGAAAGCTGAGCTGCCGGTAAACCAAAAATCCAGAGCCGCTCTGGAAAAAGAAAGACTGCTGAAACTGGGTCGGCTTCCGGACGTCAAGGAAGCAGTCGAAGTTTGGTTCTGGCTGCAGCAATTGCGGCAAAACCCGGATGTGAAAGAGTTCTTCGAACTCGCCACAAAACATCCAGAATTATTCCACTCCCTGTTCACAAACAAGGAGGGGAGATAATGACACCTCAAGACGTTTACTTCTCCCACGACCCACCTTAGAACTGCTTTAGTTTGTTCTCGGTGGGTTCGTTTTTTATATATAAAAAGTTCAAGTATAAACATATATTATAGCATATTTTTAATACTTTGTCAATAGACAATGTTAAACTAAAATAGCTAAGTATATCCAAAATACTAAGACCCCTGTAAAACCTCATATATTTTGTAAATCCATAAAAATGATAGTACAATTAAGAGAAGTAAAAATAGAGTAAATTCAAATAAACCCTTAATAAACAAAGTATGATTCTTTCTGATCGAGACCTCAAAAAGTCCATTGCCGACGGCGAAATAAAAATTGATCCGTTATTTCCAAACTCAATCCAACCAGCCAGCATAGATGTGCATTTAGGTGCAGACTTCTTAATTTTCAAATCTACGGATAACACCTGCATTGACCCTAAAGAGAATATTGATTCCATGATGGAACCATTAACCATTAGCGAAGACAGGCAATTTGTTTTACATCCAGGAGAATTTGCTTTGGGAATGACTTATGAAACTGTGTCTGTGCCACACAACATGGTCGGGCAGTTAAATGGAAAGTCATCGCTCGCTCGTATGGGTTTGGTTGTTCATGCTACTGCTGGATACATTGATCCAGGCAACACTCTAAAAATTACTTTAGAATTTCATAACTTAGCTAACTTGCCGTTGAAGCTGTATTATAAAATGCCAATTGCTCAAATGGCTTTTGTAAAACTTTCTAGCGATGTAGATACTGCTTACGGCAAAGATGGCTTGAACAGCAAATATTACGGAGCTACCAAACCTCAAGCTAGCCAGTACTATAAAAACTTTTTGAACAACAACGAGTGGATGAACTTTAAATAAAATTTTATTGCTTGTACATTTATGAAACTTTTACTTGGTATTGTAGGAGAACAATTTTCTGGGAAAGACACAGTAGCAGACTACCTGCAAGCCAAGCATGGGGCATTTCATATTCGTCAAAGTCACATACTCGATGAAATCTTAAATGTTCTAGGGCTGCCAGTGTCGAGAAGAAATGAAATAGATTTAGGCATGGCGCTGAGGCAAGCCTTTGGCACTCAAACAGTTGGCCAAGCAGTTGCCAAAAGATTGGCTGAAGCTAGTGAAGAACTGCAAGTAGTGCAAGGAATTAGGTTTAGAGAAGAACTAGATATAGTAAAACGGTTTGGTGGAAAAATTGTTTACGTCACAGCGCCCGAACAAACCCGTTATGAACGTTCTAAAAAACGACATGAAAAAGTAGATGACCAAAGCAGCAGTTTTGAGCAATTTATTAAGCTAGAACAAACAGAGCCCACTGAAACTGGAATT
>CAZQWV010000044.1:0-6838 GCA_964597185.1 uncultured Candidatus Saccharibacteria bacterium | reverse complement strand
ATAGCTTTACCAAGGATCATATTGAAAAAGATATTCCTCGGGTAGAGTTAGCAAGTGGTAACCAAAACTACAGCATTCGTCCAGCTTTGTTGCCGTCCGTGTTGCGTGCTTATGCTCAGAAAAAGCATGAAGAAGGTGAAGGATTGTACAAGTGGTTGTACTTAGGAAATGTAGTCAAAGCCAAGCAAGATGGGACTTGGGTATCTGACTATGAATTTGGTTTAGAAACATTGGGTAGTTTTAGTCATTTAACAGAAGCTCAGACCATAGCTGCGGTGTGGCATTTTGTCTCCAATTTGGGTTTGCCAGAAACTGTGCTGGAAGTTAACACTATAGGGGACAGTGCTTGTCAACAAGCTTACGAAAGTGCCATTAAAGCATTTTTCAAAGAAAATGATTTAGACTTGTGCGACAATTGCTCCGGTCATTTAAAATCTCGGGCTTTGAACGTACTTCGCTGTATGGACAATAGCTGTCAGGAAGTATTGTCTGCAGCACCAACCATATTAGACTTTTTAGATGAAGAAACTCATAAGCATTTCACCAATATTTTAGAAGCTCTAGATGAATTACAAATTCCATACCAGTTAAACCCAATGCTAATTGGCAAAGAAGGTTTTACTAAAACTAGTGTCATTATCAAATATAGTTCTGGAAAAGAAACTGTGGTATTGGCCGAGGGTGGTTACCACGATAGCTTACTTAAAAATTTAGGAGGAAAAGGGTTATCTGGATTTGGATTCACTGGAAGTTTTTCCAGCATAAAGAGAGCTATTGAATTAGCCAAGTTAGAGCTAATTCCAGATGTGCACAGTGAAGTGTACTTAGTACCGCTAGGGGAGTTGGCTGCTAAAAAAAGTTTAAAACTATTTCGAGATTTAATTGCTGAAGATGTTTTAGTCTATGACCATTTTGGTACAGCCGGAGTAAAGAATCAGTTAAAGCAAGCTGAAGCCTCAAAATCTCCTATTGCTCTTATAATGGGACAAAAAGAAGCTATGGATGAAATGGTTATACTGCGTGATGTAAAAAGCGGAATGCAAGAGCTGTTTTCCTACGATAAAATTGTGGTTGAGGTAAAAAAACGGTTAGGCCGCTAACTAAAAACCTCTAACTGGGGCAAATTCTACTATTTGACCAAATCGCCAAAATCTTTTATAGTAAATAAAGAAATGAGGTGAATTTAATGGTAGAAGTAAGAAAAAAAGATAACGAATCATTTGAAAACTTACTTCGTCGCTTTCAACGGAAAATCCAACAAAGCGGCGTTTTAGTTCGTGCTCGTAAAACTCGTTTCTTCGAACCAACCAAAAGCCGCAACTTGCAAAGATCTGCTGCTCAAAGACGTTCTGTGATGCGCGTTGCTCGTGAAGAAATGAAAAAACTGGGTAAACCAGTTAAAACTAACTCTAAATTCCGCAGATAATATTATCTCGGAACAATCATTCAAAATTAGTAAAACTAAACACTAACTCATGGCAAACCTGGCTCAAATTGAATCCGATGTTCACTCAGCTTTAAAAGCTCGTGACTCTGTTGCCGCAGATACTCTGCGAGGTTTAAAAACCAGAATACAAAATGAACAAATTGCCAAAGGTAAAGAATTGTCCGAAGAAGAGGTAACAGCTTTAGTGGCTTCTGAAGTGAAACGTCGCAAAGAAGCTGCTTTAGCTTTTACTGAAGGCTCGCGCCCTGAATTAGCAGACAAAGAATTAGCTGAAGCAAAAATTCTGGAAAATTATTTACCTGAGCAAGTTAGTGAACAAGAAATTAAAGCAACAGCTCAGCAACTCATTAGCGATAATGGCTGGAGCAGTAAAAAAGATTTTGGTTCAGCCATGGGAGCGCTTAAAGCTAAATTTGGCGCTTCTGCAGATAGCGGAACATTAGCCAAAGTCTTACAAGAACTGCTGTCCTAGCAGAATTACAATTTCCAAACAAATGCCAAAAGAAAATTACATTGTCGGATTAGATATAGGTACCCAAAATATTCGGGTGGTTCAGGCTAAAGTAGAGCCTGACAATTCATTGAATGTTATTGGCGCTAGCGTAGTGCATGCCGCTGGGATGCGCCGGGGTGTAATTGTAGATATAGAAGAAGCTGTTTCGTCCATTACCGCAGCTTTAGAAAAAGTAGAGCGCATGACTGGCGTACCTGTAACAAGAGCCAATGTTTCTGTTGGTGGTAACCACGTATCTTGCTTAGACTCTAAAGGCGTAATTGCTGTGTCGCGCGCTGACGGTGAGATTATGGAAAACGATGTAGTTAGAGTTATAGATGCTTCTGAAGCTATTTCCATACCAGCCAATAGGGAAGTGCTTCACGTCATACCTAAAAACTTTACTTTAGATGGCCAAGTAGGTATTAAAGACCCTGTTGGTATGACTGGTATTCGTTTGGAAGTTGAAACCATTATCATTCATGGTGCTTTGCCATTTCTGAAAAATTTAAATAAAACTATTTTGCAGACTGGTTTGGAAATAGACCAGTTAGTAGTGTCGCCTCTAGCAGCTGCCCACTCTGTTTTGTCTAAGCGTCAAAAAGAATTAGGAGTAGCTTTGGTAGATTTTGGAGCAGGTACTACTAACATTGCAGTGTACGAAGAAAATAATTTAATTCATACCGCAGTGTTACCAGTTGGTGGTATGCACATTACCAACGATATAGCTATTGGCTTACGTTGCGGTATTGAAACCGCAGAAAAAGTAAAACTCATGTACGGACATGCAGAAATGGCAGACATAGACCGTCATGAGCAAATTGAACTGGCAAGTTTAGATCCAGATGAAGAAGAACGTGTACCACGAACCATGGTAGTAGAAATTATTGAAGCTCGCTTGGAAGAAATTGTAGAACTCATTAACAAAGAGCTGAAAAAAATAGAACGAGATGGTAAATTACCAGCAGGCCTTGTGTTAACCGGTGGGGGAAGTGAATTGCCAGGACTAGCAGATTATGTTAAAAAACATTTACGTCTGCCAGTACAAATGGGCAAGCCTCAAGAGCTAAAAAGCATCATTGACCAGGTAGAAGAACCAGGTTTTGCCACCGTTACTGGCCTGGCTCTATACGGCAGTCGCTACTCCGACAGTTTTGGTCTTGGAGGCGGAATTTCCGCTAATATAAGCGGAATTATGGGTAGGTTGCTGGAAAATCAAAACGTGATAAAATTAAAGAAATTGTTTAAATCGTTTTTACCGTAATTTATGAAGAAAAATACTACTATGGAAGTTAAGCCTAAAATTGAAACTTTTGCCCGCATCAAAGTTCTTGGTATTGGTGGTTCTGGAACCAATGTTGTTAACCGTATGACCCAAATGGGTATTAAGGGAGTGGAATTCATCTCTGTTAATACCGATGCTCAAGCTTTGCACAACAACTCCGCTGACAAAAAAGTTCACATCGGCAAAACCATTACTAAAGGGTTAGGTTCTGGTATGAACCCAGAATTAGGCCGTCAAGCTGCAGAAGAATCTCAAGAAGAAATTGAAGAAGTTATTACCAATGCCGATATGGTGTTCATCACTTGTGGTTTAGGTGGTGGTACTGGAACTGGCGCTGCTCCTATTGTGGCAGAGCTGGCTAAGAACCGAGGCATTTTAACCATAGCGGTAGTAACCAAACCATTTACATTTGAAGGTAGTAAACGCCGCGAGGTAGCAGATGCTGGGTATGACAACTTGAAAGACAAAGTAGATGCCATTATTTCCATTCATAACGACCGCATTTTACAAATTATAGACAAGAAAACTTCATTGTTGGAAGCTTTCAAAACTGTAGATGAAGTGGTTCGCCAAGGTATTTCCGGAATCTCCGACCTCATTACCACTCATGGTATTGTGAACGCTGACTTCGCTGATGTTCGCACCATTATGCAAGATGCTGGTACTGCTCTCATGGGTATTGGCCGTGCCGGTGGTGAAAACCGAGCTGCTGAAGCTGCAAAAGCTGCTATTAACTCCCCATTGCTAGAAATGACCATAGATGGAGCCAAAGGTGTCTTGTTCAACATTACTGGTGGCCAAGAGTTGGGTATGTTTGAAATTGATGAAGCTGCTAAAGTTATTACTAAGAGCATTGACCCAGATGCAAAAGTTAAGTTTGGTGCTGTTATTGATGAGTCTATGGGTGAAGAAATTCGCGTTACAGTTATTGCTACTGGTTTCGATGAAGGCAACCGCCGTCCAACCCCATCTCACTTTGCCGCTATTGAAGAAACTCCATTGCCAACAGCTCCAACCCCAGTGGAGCCTCCAAAAGTAGAAGTGAGAAAACCTCTGTTTACTCCAAAACCTATGGAAGCTGTACAAGCTCGTCCAGTAGAACCAGAAGACACCGATGAATTAGATATCCCTGCTTTCATCCGCAAAAAAATGAAGTAATTTTAAATCGCCCCAACGGGCGATTTTTAATTTATAGAGAATTTATATATTTAAAGTATGAATATCAAAACCTTTAAACAACTCAATAACAAAAGTGTGGCTGAAGCTGGAGGCAAAGGAGCTTCTTTGGGAGAAATGACTAATGCAAAAATTCCTGTACCCCCTGGGTTTGTGGTGTTAGCATCTGCTTTTGATAGATTCCTACAAGAAACAGACTTAGATGTAGAGATAGAAAGCATTTTAAAAAAAGTGAAGCACAAAGATATTAATTCAGTAGACAAAGCTTCCGCAGAAATTCGCAGTTTAATTGGGGCAGCAACCATGCCTAAAGATTTACAGCAAGACATAGCCAAGCATCACAAAGTTTTGAAAGCCAAGTTTGTAGCTGTTCGGTCTTCGGCTACTGCAGAAGATTCAAAAACTGCTTCTTGGGCAGGGGAGTTGGATACTTATTTAAATGTCACAGAGAAAAATGTTTCTAAAATGGTCAAAGAATGTTGGTCCTCTTTGTTTACTCCGCGGGCCATTTTTTACCGGTTTGAAAAAAAGTTGCACAAGCAAGCTGTGTCAGTGGCAGTAGTGGTGCAAAGCATGGTCCAGTCGGAAGTTTCCGGCATCTCTTTTACTGTTCACCCAGTAACAAAAGATAGGAACCAAATGGTCATAGAAGCCGGGTTTGGTTTAGGGGAAGCTATTGTATCTGGCTCAGTTACTCCAGACACCTACATAGTTCATAAGGATGATTTTTCTTTGCTAGATATTAATGTGTCAGAGCAAACTTTTGCTATTGTTAAAAGTGGAACCAAGAACTTGCACAAGAAGCTTTCAGTCAAAGAGGGTGGTAAACAGAAACTGTCCGGTAAACACATAGTAGAACTAGCTAAAATTTGCAAAAATATAGAAAAGCACTATAAACACCCCTGCGATATTGAGTGGGCTTATGCCGGCAAAAAGTTTTACATTACCCAGAGTAGACCAATTACAACTTTATAATATGAAAAGAATACAAAACCTATTTAAAAAAAATTTAGCCAGAATAGAGCAACTGGGATGGTACAGACAAAGGTTTGATGCTTGCCCTCATTTTATGTTTTTCTTGGGTGATGCACATATTTCATCCATTCAACATACCAAATTTCCATATGGCCAAAGAATTGCTTTTGCCGGGTTTTCTAAAAATCGGGCTGATTGGTATCACAGCTACAACGAACTAGAATACACCGCAGATAAGATAATTAAGGCATCTAACAAAAACTCGAAAGTAAGCAAGGCAATGATAAAGCAATTTTTGCCCTGGCAAAAAAAGTTTTATGCTGAGTGTAAAAATTTAAATAAAATAGACTTAAAAACCCTTACCGATAAACAGCTGGTTGCCGAATATGAAAAGTTAGCAAAAATTTACACAGCCAAACTAAACAGCTCTCCTCTCATAGACGGGTTTGCGCTAAGCACCGATGTACTAATAAGAGATAGAATAAAAACCTTTTTATCTAACAAAGGTTTAGAAAAACATTTTAGTGAATATTTTGCAGTATTGACTGCTCCTGTGTTTACTTCTTTCCTTCAGGTAGAAGAGATAGCCTTAATGAAACTAGCTATAAAACTTAAAAAGCAACCAGGACAAAAAGAAAAACTGCTAAAAGCCCACCAGCAAAAATATTTTTGGATACAAAATAATTATGTATCTGACAATGTTTTGTCTGTTGCAGATTTTGAGCTACGTTTAGCTAAATATAAAACTAAAAATTTAACTAAAGAGATTTTATCAATTGCCGGCTTAGGTAAAGTTCATAAGATAGCTAAGCAAAAACTGATAGCAAAATTACGTCTGCCAAAAGATTTACTTACCCTGTTGCAAATCACGGATGATTTTAATTGGTGGCAAGATGAGAGAAAGAAAGGAACTTTTTGGGCAACCCACTACTTTAGTCTTTTATTAGATGAAGTTTCCCAAAGAACCAAGTATCCATTGAATTTGCTAAAATATGCTTTTCCTACAGAGCTATCTTTAGTAATGACAAAACAACTAAAACTTACTGAGCTTAAGAAAAGATATGAATATTGTATGATTATCTGGGAAAAAGACAAATATGACGTCATAACAGACAAAAAGTTTATTAAACAACTGGATCTAATTGGTACTGGTGGCAAGGTTAGTATTAGCAAAGAAGACATGAGAGGTTCGGTGGCTAGTAGAGGGATTGTTAGACGAAAAGTTACAGTGTGCAGTTCAGTAGAAGACATAGCTAAAGTAAATAAGGGAGATATTTTGGTTGCTGTTATGACCAGGCCAGATTACTTACCAGCTATGAAGAAAGCTATTGCTTTTGTAACCGATGAAGGTGGAATAACCTGTCATGCAGCCATAGTTGCCAGAGAAATGAAAAAACCTTGTATCATTGGCACAAAAATAGCTACCAAAGTATTAAAAGACGGCGACCTGGTAGAAGTGGAC
>CAZQWV010000043.1:0-6895 GCA_964597185.1 uncultured Candidatus Saccharibacteria bacterium | reverse complement strand
TGTGTATCCGATTCGCCCAAAGCTCTTCTTTCACTATGCCCAACTAAACAATACTTTACGCCCAAACTTTTTAGAGCTGAAGCTGAGGTTTGTCCAGTGAAAGCTCCTTTGACTTTCCAAAATACATCTTGGGCTCCCAAATTGGGATATTTTACTCTACCTAAATATGGTGTTGGTGGACAAATAACAGTAGTGTGTTTGGGAAATTGATCTACTTTTTCAGCTAACTGTTCTGCTTCCATTACAGTTACAGGGTTTAATTTCCAGTTACCAATAATAATTTTAGACATTTAGTTTCCTCTTAAAAATTTAGCGGTTACTTCAGGTGGCATAGGATTGATGGGTATGCCAGTAGCATATTCAAAACCTCCCCAGGTAGTTATGTGCGGAAAAATGGTGATATGCCAATGATAGCTTCTCTCTTCACTTAAGGTGTGTTGGTCTCGAGAAGTTGGCATGGTGTGGATATAGAAATTCAAAGCTGGGTCTCCCAGTTTAGCAGATAACTGCCCTAAAACCATTTTCAATACCACACTCAAATGTTTTAATTCAGAGTCAGACAACTCTTCATATTTGGCGCTATGCTTTTTAGGAACAATCCATGTTTCAAAAGCTTTTCTAGAAGCATAAGCAGACACAACGGCGAAATGCTCATCTTCATAAACCAATCTGTCTTTAACTTTTATTTCTTCTGCTAGTATATCGCAGTAAATACAACTTTTTTCTATTTGCCAATAATGCTGGCATCCTTTCATTTCAGCGTGGATATGTGGTGGTACTAAAGGGGTTGCTAAAATTTGGTGGTGTGGATGAACTGCTGTAGCTCCTGCTTCATGACCATGATTATGAAATACTTGTACATATGAAATGCGTGGATCCTTTTTTAACTCTTTAATACGGTCTGCAAAAGTTTTCAATGTTAACTGAACTAGTTTCTGTGGTTGTAACGCCAAAGGTTCATTATGTTTCCTAGTAATAATAACTTCGTGTTCGCCATAACCAGCCATAGAATTATAAAATTCTTTGTGACGATAGCTAGCTGTATGGTCTAAAGCTTGAAATTTGTTTGGTATCACTCGGAGTTCCCATTTGTCATTATTGGGTACGCGACATACATCATTGCATAAATCTGGATTTAAACTTTCGTTACCGGGACAAAATGGACAAGCAGAATCTAACTCAGGCAAAACAGCAGATTCTTTATTTACTTTAAAATCTTCTGGCCTACCAGCTCGCTTTGGGGCAATTAAGACCCATTGTTTAGTTATTGGATTTTGCCTGAGTTCACTCATTGGATTTATGTTTTTGCTGATCTAAATAATTTTGTAAAATGATTTGCGCTGCTAAACTATCTATGTTGTTTTTCCCTCCTGGCAATTGACTTGCCATGGCAGAACTTAGCCTTTCATCCACCAAAACTGTTGGTAGTTCAGTTTGCTTCCCTACTTCACTGGCAAACTCTCTTACCTCCACGGTTTTTGCACTATCTTCACCTGACATATTCAACGGTAAACCAATTACAATCTCTTCAACTTCTGGGTTGTCTTCTAAAAATTTCTCTAGTTCAGTAAAAAAATTGTCTTTCTGCCATATACCAACTTCTCGAGCTAACATGCCAAGCTCATCTGAAATTGCTATTCCAACTCTTTTGGTACCATAATCTATTCCAATAATTTTTGGCATTTGCTATTTAGCTTCCTCTAAAACCACATTAAGAGTTTGCTCTTTACCGTTTCTATCTATTCTAATTTGCAATTTATCACCAATCCTATAATCCTTTAAAACTTTAGATAAGCTGTTTTGAGTAGTTACTGTTTTACCATTAATATCAATAATAATATCTCCATCTTCAAAACCTGCTTTTTCTGCTGGGCTGTTTGGCAATACAGCTGGCTCTAAATCTTCTCCAGCAATTATTAAAGCACCGCTAGTTCTGGAAATATTTCTTGCTTTAGCAACCTGTTCATCTAACATAAGAAATCTGACACCTAAGAAAGGATAGGTAATTTTGCCAGTTTTATTGTAGCTCTCTACTGCTTTCTGAGCGTCTTTTGCTGGAATAGCAAAACCAACCAACTGACCTTGTTGGTCTATGGCTGTATTAATGCCAATAACTTGCCCTGCTAAATTAAGCAATGGTCCACCGGAATTTCCAGGGTTAATTGCTGCATCAGTTTGAATCACACCTTCAAGCTGTTCACTATCACGAGCATCTCCTGCAATAACACTTCTTCCTATCCCGGAGACAATACCGCTAGTAACAGTGTTTTGGTATTGTCCTAAAGAATTACCAATAGCAATAACTTGTTGACCAATTTCCACTTCAGTAGAATCTGCAAAATCTAAAGTTGGCGCATTGGTTATTTCTACTTTCATTAAAGCTAGGTCGTTTCTGCTGTCGCGGGCAACAACTTTGGCATCATAAGTTTTTCCTTCATTGGTAACTATGCTGTATGTGGCCCCTTCATCGGATACTACATGCCTGTTGGTAACAATTAAGCCATTGCTAGCAATGAAAAAACCACTACCAGCACCAACTTGTTGAATATTTGGGGTATTACTTTGCTGCCCACGTTGTCCAAAAAAATTAAACATATCGCCTGGCAGGCCATAGCGTCTAAATTCATTTAAATCTCTTGATACAACCACAGATACAACTGCGGGACTAGCTTGCTCCACAACATCAATTATGGCTGAGTCCTCATCTAACACCACTTTGCGATTTTGCATTGTAGTGCCACTAATCAAACTGTGTTGTAACTCAGGTCTGGCAGATAGAAAGGCTGTGGCAGCAAAACCGCCAAAAAAGCCAGTGACAATAGATACCAAAACTACCACCGCCACATAGTGGCGGCTTAGGTAATTTTTATTTTCAGTTTGAACCTCAGATACAGGTTCAGTAACAATATCTGTAGATTTTCCCATAAACTTTATAACAATCTATTAAGAAGTAGGAACTATTGGTGGTGTACCATCTTCAATACCTGGAACAATTGGTTTAAGTTGTGGTAACTGAATACAAGTATTTTGTTCTTTCAAGACTACACCTTTAAATAAATACTTATCCATAAATTGGTTAATGGTTGAGGAAACCAACTGACTAACCACGCTTTGAGTATTGTTAGTGCCTAGACCCAATTTGGCATTGAAAGCAGATTGCAAGGATGCATTAATAGAAGCAACTGTGGTAGTAATTTGTTTACCTAGAACATCGCTACGAGGCAGTTTAGTTCCTGTTGGTGTTAATTGTTCAATAATGGCAGATTCATTGGCGCGGATCATTGCAGTCTGAGCAGCAGCTCTAAAATTCAATTCTTGTTCTTCTGGGAACAAATCTGGCAAACGACTCATTTTGTTATAAAAATCATTAGAGGTTGGGTCAACGGTGGAAGGATCAAACCCTAAATACTCTCGAGCTTTAGCTACGAAAATAGGTCCTAAATCTGCTTTATTATCTGCACAATTAAACTGCGGAATAAACCTAGTAATAAGCTGTCTGTCTACTGCATCGTTAATATATTTATCCAAGTAATCTTCAACATATTGTCCTCTTACTAAAGCATCTGTGTAATATAAGAAGTTAGCCACATAATAATTCTCTTGAATATCAGTAATCATTTTATCTAGGAACCGGTTCATAAAATTGGCAAATGCAGAGGCTAAAGCTTCTCTAGCAATTTTTTCCACTGTGGCCCAAATATCATTGGTCACCACAACAGCAAATTGAGCATTAGCAGTTTTTATGAGAGGGCTACTACCGTCTAAAACTGCAGTACGGTTTCCATCTCTTGGAGAGGTTAAAGCATATTTTTCATCCAGTCTGCTAAATTCATCACGGACGACTTTGGATTGGTCGTTAATGACTGCATATTTTTCATAAACTACAGGCCATGGATCTGCTTTTGGCTCGTCTATAACTTCTGCTACTGTAGCCAATCCTGCGACTTGTTCCAAAGTGTTAATTTCTGCTTTATGGTAAGCTAGCACATCTGCTGGTACAGGAGTTTTATACATTTTATCTAAAGCTGCATTGGTATCTATAGCAACCTGTTCTGGGTCAGCATCATTAAATAACCGAGGAGCGGCATTACTGGTTGTAGCAGACAGTTCTTTAACAACCCCATCTATCGTTTTAAAATATTGCTCAACTTCAGCTTGTCCACTTGTCTCTAAAATTGCTAGGCGGGTATTGTCTACTTGTGGAATAACAATTTTTTGATCTGTATCTAGTTCTTCAGCAACTTGTTGCTCAAGTTGCTTGTCATCAATGAGTTCGCGGAAAAGTTTTTTACTAGCTTCAGGATCCGGTTTAATAGAAGCTAAGTATTCGGCATATTGTTTGCGAACAGCTTCTGCTTTCTCTTGATCTTCCTTGCTAACACCATCTTCAGAGTACCTGAAATTGGTTGGTTGAATGAAAGTAACCAACAACAAAATAATTACTAATACACTAATAGCGCCTAGTAAATATTTTCGTGGAATATTATGTATGTCCATGGTTTTTGTTTCTTTACCCTAATTTTATTGATTTTATTATACAACTTTTATAGCTATTATTCAACTAATTCCCCGCCAAATACCCTTAAAGCTTCCCCAATAGCATCCACCCCGCTTGGCTCGTCTTCTGCTTTTGTATTGCTAATCTCAATTCTAATCCTAGCCGGTCTTCCCCCTAATTCATTGATGGTAGATTGTAATAAGCTCAACACCTTTTTACTTTCTAAATGCTCTTTGTGGAATAAGTACTTTACGCTGAGGAAAATCTCCAAACCTGCAACTTTGGTCACTGGAGAATTTTTTATTAGAGTAGCCAAAGGGCTATTTATAAGCCTCAATCTATCTAGTAATTGTGGCCAAAACCCAATCACCTCTTCTAAAGTATACGGATCGCCATCAATTTCATCTGTACTATCTTGTTCCTCTATTTCTGGCATAGACTGTTTAGTAACTACAGGGCTTGATTGCTCTGGATTTGCTGGTTCAGTGTTGAGACTAGCAACTTTAGGCTGAGTGGTAGGGGCAGATGTGGACGCATGGTTAGGCTTGCTATTTACCAAGCTTGGCTCTGGTTTTACTACTGCTTCCATGGCTGCAAGCAATAAAGCTAGGCTTGGCTCTGGTGCTACAGATAAATCCTTAAAAGCTCTTAAAAACAATCTTAACCACAACATTATTTGTGAAGCAGATAGGGATTGGATTTGCTGTTGCATATCTTTCTGCTCTTCTGGTAAATACATACCATGTACGTCACCTGTTACTTTTAGCACCAACAAAGCTCTGAGATAATCTAAAAAATTACGGTTAAATATGGCAAAATCTGTACCTTGTTGCTCCAATTCATCAAAATAGCTAGGAATTTTGCTAGCATCCCCTTCTGCCAAAAGACGAACTAAATCGTGGCAGTGAGTCATGCTAGTAATACCCAACATACTCTCAGCTTGTTCTATAGATATTTTGCCTTCTGTGCTAGCAATTTTATTTAGTAAAGATAAAGCATCTCGTAAAGACCCTTGAGATTGTCTAGCCACTAAAGCCAATACATCTTGGCCTAGTTGTAATTTCTCCAATTTGGCAACTTTCTCTAATTGCTCCACAATATCTGCCATAGTTATGCGCCCGAAATCAAACCTTTGAGTGCGAGATATAATGGTAGCTGGAACTTTGTGTATGTCTGTGGTCGCCAATACAAAAATAGCATGCTCTGGTGGCTCTTCCAAAGTTTTCAGTAGTGCATTAAATGCTGCCTTAGACAGCATATGAACTTCGTCAATAATAAATACTTTATATTTGCCAGAAGTTGGTTTGAATTTAATATGTTCAATAAGCTCACGGACATTATCTACCCCAGTGTTGGATGCAGCGTCAATCTCCACTAAATCTATAAACATATTTTTTTGAATTGCCATACACACCTCACATTTGCCGCAAGGTTCACCCTTTTTTACCTTGGTACAATTCACAGCTTTAGCCAAAAGTCGTGCAACTGTGGTTTTCCCCACTCCTCTGCTACCTGTAAACAAGTAGGCATGAGCAACCATGTTATGACTGACGCTATTTATTAAAGTTGTAATAATAGGTTTTTGCCCCACTACTTCGCCAAAAGTTTGTGGTCTATGTGTTCTGTAAAATACTGCCATTAAAGAAAATGTTTAATAATTCATTGATTTTGGCACTTCTGTATACCTAAACGTATCTAAGCAATACTATCATTATACACCAAAAGAAAAAGCCTGTATGCGCAGGCTTTTTTGCTAATTTTTGGCTTGTTTATGAGTAGTTTAACTACTTTTTGAATACTAACAGCTTATACCCAATAAAGTTCCAGGTTAACGAGGCTACAGTTGCTACTATTTTTGCTCCATTTTTCAATAAATCAACATTTACTCCAGGAATTTGGTTAGACACCAAGTAAGAAGATACCAAAGCTACAATACCCATATTTATTAACAGCCCTACAATACTTACTATGGTAAAAATAAGAAAATGAGTAGTGTGGTCATCGGCATTATGTTTTAACGCGAACATAAGCCAAAGCATAACTTGAACACCCAAGAAAACCCCAAAAGTTACAACATAAAACATAGCTTCCATTTCAAACCTAGCACCAGATAATACCACCAAAAAACCACCTGCTCCCAAGCCACCCACTAACATGAGTCTAAGGAGTTCGGTAATAGGATGAGTTTTTAAATTAGGGTTATCTGAGTTCCCAAAAGCCCAATATTTATTCCAAAAGTAACTTTGAGTCATGGCAGCAGCAAAGCCAATAATATTTATAAGCCCCAAAGCAAAGCCTGATTCAATACCCAAATGTTTGGAAATTGCATTGAAAATAATAAAATCCAAAGTTGTGTTTATGGCTCCTATAGCCATAAAACGCAACACTTGGAGTACA